>JAXMIV010000535.1:0-5617 GCA_034377045.1 Prosthecobacter sp.
AAGGCGCGCCGGTGCCGTCGGCGATGCGCGCGTGGCGGATCAGGACATCGTAGTCAGTCGCGGATGCGGTTAGGCCGGCGTTGCCCGCCAGCCAGGCTTTGAGCCAGCCGTAAAAGCTGGCGCCAATCTGGGCATATCCCGTGGCATTCGGATGCACCCCGTTGTTCACGGGGAAGCCGTCAATGGGGTCGACATTCAGCTCCGTGGCGACGAGATAAATGCCATCGCGTTCACGGCCTTTGAATTGCGCCAGCATCACCTCCACCAAACGATGCTGAATCCGCTTCCAGCCCCAGCGCGTGTAGCTGGTCTTGTAGTTGGCCTGGAAGGCTTCCTGGCGGTCATTCGGCGGCGTGGTCAGACCGATGGCAAAGACGGCCTTCGGCGCGGCGGCATGAAAGGCGGCGACGAGTTTCTCGGCATTGCCCAGCACGTCGTGGATGACCTTGTCGACGGCCTTGGGATCACCCGGCTTCACATGAAAACAATCGTTGATGCCGAGCAGGAAGGTGACCACGTCTGGTGGCTGGCCGCCGCAGGCCTCGCGAATGTAACGCGGGATGTCGAGCGCGGGTTTGCCATCGGCGCCCTTGAACACAAAAGGGCTGCGCTGCACCCTTCCTGCCTTGTCCTTCGGCTCGTCCGCCCACCGGGTCAAAAAGGCTGCCCATGTCCAGCCACCGTAGCCTTCATGAACGACTCCGGGCTTGGCTGAGGAGACCTTGTGCGTGCCCAGCATGGTCCACTGCGGATTGCCGGGTTCGCTTAGCAGGCGCGCGATCTCATTGGGATAAAGTGTGGCGTTGGTCAGGCTGTCACCCACGATCAGCAGGCGCAGATTGCGGCCTTCTCCGGCATTGGCGGGCACGATGCGCAGGGTTGTCTTGGCACGTTCCAGGATGCCGCCGTTCGCATCCTTGACCACCACCTCCAGCGCATGATCCCCGACATCCTTTTCCGTGGGCGCGACCGTCCAGCGGCGCGGCTCGGATTTGCCGATGTCGCAGTTGACCTGGAAGACATACTTTCCCGGCTCCTGGGTGAGCACCACATTATCATAGTACAAACTGATCGGCACGCCCGAAACGCCATGCCAGAGGGACGGCAGGGTCAACCGCAGGTCATCGGGCGCCGCGAAGGCAGGGGAGAAAAAGCACCAGCAGGTCAGCAGAACAAGGCGTCGCATGGAAACAGGAACGTTGGCGGCGGGCCTGCTTTTCCATTCGCATTTGGATCGCGCCGAGTTAATCTGCCCGGCTATGACCGCCGCCCTTTCCCCCGCCATCGCCGCACAGATCCAGTCGCTTTGCGAAGCCATCGCCGCTGATCCTGACATCGTCGCCGCTCGCCAGGATGCCGAGGCTTTCCTCGCCAACGAACAAGCCGTCGCCCTCTATCGTGACGTGATCACGCTGGGCCGCAATCTGGAGCAGCAGCACCGCAGCGGCCTCGAGATCGACGAAGAGGAGATCACCCGCTTTCAGGGCCTGCAATCCAAGGCGGATGCCGATGACCGCATTCAGGCCTTCACCGCCGCCCAGGACGTCCTTCAGGAAGTGGCTACCCACGTCAATAGCTTCGTGACGAAGACCCTGGAAAAAGGCCGCGTCCCAAGCATCGACGAAGTTTTCGGCAGCGGCGGAAGCTGTGGTACCGGCTGCGGCTGTCACTCCTGATCGGCGCCCATGGCCCAGGACCCCGCGCCGATCTTCCAAGCCCGCGGACTGCAAAAGGTCTATCACACGGGCGAGGTGGATGTGGTGGCCCTGCACGGCGTGGACATCGAATTCTATGCCGGTGAACTGGTCGTGCTCCTGGGCCCGTCCGGCAGCGGCAAATCGACGCTGCTGAATATTCTCGGCGGGCTGGATGTCCCCACGGAAGGCCAGCTCGAGTACAAAGGCTGGGACCTCACGGATGGCAATGAACGGACGCTGACGTTGTTTCGCCGCAACTGTGTGGGCTTCGTCTTTCAGTTCTACAACCTGATCCCCAGCCTGACCGCGCGCGAAAACGTCGCGCTCATCACCGACATCGCCCCCAACCCGATGACCCCGGAGGAGGCGCTGGGCATGGTGAATCTGACGGCGCGCATGGATCACTTTCCCAGCCAGCTCTCCGGCGGCGAACAGCAGCGCGTGGCCATTGCGCGCGCGATCGCCAAACGCCCTGAAGTGCTGCTCTGCGACGAACCCACCGGCGCTCTCGATGTGCAGACCGGCATCACCGTTCTGGAGGCCGTGCAGAAGATCAATCAGGAGCTCGGCACCCTGACGGTGATCATCACCCACAACGCCGCGATGGCCGCGATGGCCGACCGCGTCCTGCATTTGTCCGATGGGCAGATCGTCAAAACCCGCCGCAATGAAACGCGGCTGCCGGTGACGAGTTTGGAGTGGTGATAAATTGGTTAGGCCACGCACCGCTGCCGCACCGCCTCATACAGCACCACCGCGACCGCCGTCGCGAGATTCAGACTCCGCGTGCCTTGCATGGGGATCTGCCACATATCCTCCGGCGCCTCGGCCATGATGCCCGTCGGGATGCCACGCGTCTCGGGTCCGAACATCAAATACAGATCCTCATCGCCGCTGAAGTCCGCCTCCCAATAAGGCCGCACCCCCTGGCATTCGATGAAGGCAATCCGCGCTGTGTCAGAGGACGAGGGCTTTGCAAGCCCGCTCTTAAACGCCTCCCAGGAATCCCAGACCCGCATATCCACCTCCGCCCAATAATCCAGGCCGCTGCGCTTCAAGTACTTGTCCTCGAGGCTAAACCCCAGCGGCTTGATCAAATGCAGCCGCGCGCCTGTTGCCAAACACAACCGCCCGACCGCCCCGGTGTTGTGCGGGATCTCGGGTTGGTAGAGGACGATGTGGAGCATGGGTGGGGAACGACTTCATACCCAGGGACGTGGATTTGGCATCTTGATTCCTGTTTGGGACTAGAGTAGGCTCACCTCCATGACTCAGGCGCACGAAGAAATCGTGAATTTCCTAGCTGCGGGCTCCACCAGCCGGAGCCTGCTGGAATTTCAGCCTTCATCTGAAACTCGCGAGCGAGTCGAGGCTCTTATCCGCAAGGAAAAGACCACGGGCCTCCTTCCAGAGGAGCGTCAGGAATTGGAAGGCTTCATGCATCTGGAGCACCTCATGCGCCTGGCCAAGGCCAAAGCACGAACACTTGTGGCAGGTGAGTGACACCTACATTAGCGCTGAACTCCGTCGACGGGTGGCCGCCCGCGCCAGCAGGCGCTGCGAATACTGCCTCATCCATGAGGAAGACACGTTCTTCGGATGCTAGGTTGATCACATCATCAGCGAAAAGCACGGCGGTCCTACAACGATCGACAATTTGGCGTACGCATGTACCTTTTGTAATCGTACCAAGGGTAGCGACCTCGCTACATTGGATGCGACCGGGCAGTTGGTGCGCTTATTCAATCCACGCAATGATCTGTGGTCTTCTCATTTTGCTTTTGACGGCCCGCGCATTATAGCCAAGTCACTCACCGGCGAGGGTACCCTGCGTTTGCTCGGATTCAACAATCCTGCTCGTGTCCAGGAACGGCAGGCCATGACTGTCACACTCCCTGATTGACCCGCGTCGCCAGACGCGTTGAGATGGATGCCATGCGAAAAGTCCTTCCTCTTCTTCTCACTCTCGCGACCTGCATCGCCAACGCCCAGCAAAAGACGGCCAACTACGACGAGGCGAAAATCGTGCCTTACACGCTGCCGGAGCTGTTGGTCAGCCAAGAGGGCAAGCCGGTGACGACCGCGGAGGCGTGGACGAATCTGCGCCGCGCGGAGGTGCTCAAGCTTTTCGAAGACCACGTTTACGGCCGCACGCCCGCCAACTGGGGCAAGGTGAGTTTCAAAACTCTTGAGGTGAAGAAGGACGCGCTCGGCGGCAAGGCCACGCGCAAGCTTGTCCACATTTCCCTTCCGGACTACCAGACCTGGGCCGGCATGGAAGTGATGCTGTACATTCCCAATGGCCTCAGCAAACCCGCGCCGTGCTTCGCCGGCCTGAGCTTCGGTGGCAATCACGCCGTCAGCACCGAGCCGGATTTGCCGCTTTCCACCCGCTGGATGCGGCCTAACAAAGAAAAGAGCATCGTTGACAACAAAGCCACCGAGGCGAGCCGGGGCAATGAGAGCAGCCGCTGGGCGCTGGAGATGATCGTCGGCCAAGGCTTCGCGGTCGCCACCGCCTACTATGGCGACATTGAACCCGACCATGCCGAAGGCTGGAAGGACGGCCTGCGCGCGGCGCTGAGCAAGGACGGTGACAAGACCGAATGGAAAGACGGCGAGTGGGGTGCGATCGGCGCCTGGGCCTGGGGCCTGAGCCGCATCCTCGATTATCTGGAAACGGATTCCGACATCGATGCCAAACACTGTGCCGTCATTGGACACTCGCGGTTAGGCAAGACCTCCTTGTGGGCTGGAGCCCAGGATCAGCGCTTCGCCTTCGTCATCTCCAACAACTCCGGCGAAGGTGGCGCCGCGACCATGCGCCGTGACTTCGGTGAAACCACCACCGTCATCACCAAGGCGTTTCCCCATTGGTTCACCAAAACCTACACCCAATACGCCGGCAATGCCGCCGCCTGCCCTGTCGATCAGCACATGCTCATCGCACTCGCCGCGCCACGCCCCATCTACATCGCCAGCGCCGCCGAAGACCAGTGGGCCGATCCGAAGGGCGAGTTTCTGTCAGGGCTGAATGCGGAGTCTGTGTATGCGCTTTTCGGCAAAAAAGGTTATGGAGGCGTCAAAGAACACCCGGCCATCGACAAACCTATCGGCGACACCATCGGCTACCACATCCGCACCGGCAAACACGACGTCACCGACTTCGACTGGGAGCAGTATTTGAAGTTTGCCAAGCGGCACTTCCAGGAGTGAGGGAGATCACGCGGGCGTGAGCACCACCTTCAGCAGGCCTTCCTTGTTGGCATAGAGGCGTTGAAACCATTCGCCGCCGTCTTCCAGCGGCGCCACGGCGCTGAGCAGGGGCTGCACCTGAATACTGCCGTCTTCAATGCGGCGGATGGCTTCGGGATACTCGCCGGCGCAGGAGCAGGAGCCGCGCAGGGTCAATTGCCGGGTCACGACTTCCTGGAGAGGGAAGGGGGTGTTCGGCTGGAGATTGCCGACCAGGATCACCTGGCCGCCTTTGCGCACGCAGCGGATCGCCAGGTCCAGGGGGGCTCCGGCGCCCACGACCTCAAAGCTGGCGTCCGCGCCATCGCCGCCACAGATCTCGCGGATGTGCATGGCCAAGCCTTCCTGCTTCGCGTTGAAAGCTTCCGCCGCGCCCAGTTCCTTCGCCAGGGCCAGGCGCTTCTCATCCAGATCCACCGCGATGACCCGCTCCCAGCCGCGCGCCTTCAGGGCCTGGATGACCAGCAGACCGATCAATCCCGCGCCCACCACAACCGCCGTGCCGCCGTTTCCGGAGGCTTCCTCGCCGTGGCAGTCGCAGGCTTCACCGCATTCCGCCTCCACTTTGGGGGTGAAAGCCTCCCCCACCTCGACGCCGTCCGCTAGATTCACCGCGTGCAGGGCGATCGAGACCGGCTCCGCGAAGGCCGCCTTCTCAAAGGTCA
>JAXMIV010000536.1:0-5906 GCA_034377045.1 Prosthecobacter sp.
CGGTGATGGTGTAGCGGTTCCACTCGCCGGCGGGTTTCACCATGTTCTTGGTGGGACCGATGCCACGCACGATGCCGCCACAGTCGTGATGGCCGGGCTTTTCGAGGCCGAAGGTGTCGAGAATCTGCACTTCAAAGCCCGTTTCGACCGGCGCTTTTGGATCGGCGACGCGCATGAACACGCCGGAGTTGCCGGTCGGTTCGAATTTAAATTCGAGGTCGAGTACGAAATCGCTGTACTTTTTCACCGTGGCAAAATAGGCGTCAAAACGCTTCCAGCCCGTCTCGCCCTCGCGCGGATGGAGAGAGATGCCGCCGTCGGGCTCGACGATCCAGTTTCCCGTCGTTTGCCAGCCGGCGAGATCCTTGCCATTGAAGAGCGGCACAAAGCCGGGAGCGTCGGCGGCAGGATGGAGGTCTTCCGCGTGGAGCGAGAAAGCGAGGATAAGGGAGGCGAGAAGCAAAAGCCGTTTCATGGAATCTGATAACGCGGGATGGTGGCGTTTTCACGCAACGCCCTCTGTGCGGGAGCGGTCCGCAGCGCGCGCCGCCGGAAATATTTTCGGCAAATGAGGCGATGGCAGGCAGTGTTCTGTTAGTGAGTCCATCCGATTTAACTAAACCCATGAATCTAATCACCACATTCGCCATCATCAGCCTTCTCATTCCTCAGCTCACCTTCGCGCTAGAGCCTGAGGAGACCCGCCTGGGCTTCATCGCGCTTTCGGATGGCAAAACCTTCGACGGCTGGCAACAGAAGGGCAACAACTGGGAGATCCAGGACGGAGCCTTCGCCCGCGTGCGCCCCAAAGGTGAGTTGGTTTACGAGAGGCAGCTCATCCCTGATGACTTCGAACTGCGCTTCGAGTGGAAGGTTTCCGCTCTCTGCAACAGTGGTGTCTATTACCGTCCGGGCCAAGTCGAGTATCAGATTCTCGATGATGCTCACCCCGGACACGGCGACAACCCGCGCCAGTCCGCCGCCTCCATTTTCTTTTGCATGGGACCGAGCAAGCGGGCCACCCGCCCCGTTGGCGAATGGAACACCGCCCGCATCCTTTGCAAAGGCAGCGTCATCGAGCATTGGCTCAATGAAGAGCGCGTGATCTCCTTTGACTACAATGACCCGAAATGGGCGAAGGAAGTCGAGCTGCTCCGTATCCGTGGCGGCGACCTCACCGGACGCGGCGGCAAGCTCCTTCTGCAAGACCACGGCCAGGATGTCGCCTTTCGCAACCTCCGCCTGCGCATCATTCCAGTCGATGAAAAACTCACGCCCGATCCCGCCTTCCAACCCTTGCCCGTGACCGGCGCCGCCCTCGAAAAGGAACAGGCCCGCGTCCGCGGCATGTTGGAGAAGGCCAAGAAATCCAAATAGCTCACACCCTCATGAATCGCCGCCATTTCCTCACTGCCACCGCCTCCGCCATGGCTTTTGCCGCGCGCTCCGCCGAACCTAACAAAAAGTGGCGTGTCGCCATCATGGGTAGCAAAGGCGGCTACGGCCACAGCCTCGACAGCATGTGGCTGAAGGTCCCCGGCACCGAACTCGTCGCCGCCGCTGACATCAATCAAAAAAGCCTCGACGAGACCCTCAAGGAACTCAACATCCCCAAGGGCTTCACCAACTACGCCGACATCGCCAAGGCCAAGCCTGACCTCGTCGCCATCGGACCCGCCATGGGCCTGCACCGCGACATGGCGCTCGCCGCAGCAGCCTCGGGGGCCAAGGGCATCTATTTGGAGAAACCTTTCTGCCGCACGCTTGCGGAGGCGGATGAGATCATCGCTGCCTGTGAGAAGCACGGCATGAAGCTCGCGCTCGCCCACCGCAACCGCTGGCACCCGACGCTGCCTGTGGTCGCCCGCATGGTGAGGGAAGGCGCCATTGGTCGTCTGCTGGAGCTTCGTGGTCGTGGCAAGGAAGACCGGCGCGGTGGCCTGGAGGACCTGTGGATTCTTGGCTCGCACGTGCTTAATCTTGGCGTCACCATCGCTGGGAGACCTCTAACGTGTTCGGCTGTGATCATGCAGGACGGACGGCCCGTGACCCCTGCGGATGTGATTCGCAACAAGACAGACTTCGGTCCGATGGCGGGCAATGCCGTGCATGCGCGCTTCGATCTGGAATCGGGCCTGCCTTTCTACTTTGACTCCATGCAGGAAGCGGGAGATCCCAAGGTGGGCTTCGGACTCCAAATGATCGGCACCACCGGGATCATCGACATTCGCGTGGACCAAACGCCGCTGGCCCACCTTGTCCCTGGCAATCCCTTCCAGCCGGCCAAGGAGCCGCGCCCGTGGATACCGATCACCAGCGCCGGTGCCGGCCAACTCGAGCCGATCGCAGATATCGGCAAGCAGGTCATGAGCCACGTGAGTGGCGCGCTCGACCTCATCGCCGCGATCGAGGAGAACCGGCCGCCGCTCTGCAGTGCTGCCGATGGCCGTGTGACGGTGGAGATGATCACCGCCGTCATGGCCTCGCACGTTCGCAATGGCGAGCGGGTGACCTTGCCTCTATCCATCTCGGACAATCCGCTGTCCAGTTGGAGCTAGACTCCGCGTCACGGATTGGTCGGCCGATACTCAAAACTGGAACCGGTCATAGGAAATGGCCAGTTACCCGAGAGCCGAATCCAGTTGATCAGCAGCAAGAACCACTCTGTCTTCAATCATTGGTTATGCGTCCGACCTTCCTATCCCTGCTGCTATCCGCCTTTGCGGTCCAGATTCACGCCGAAGTGAATCTGCCCGCGGTCATCTCCGATCACATGGTTCTCCAATCGGAGGCCGGCGCCGCCATCTGGGGCTGGGCGGAGGCGGGCGAGGAGGTGATGGTGACCATCGCCGAGCAAACGCAAACGACCAAAGCCGCCGCCGATGGGAGGTGGCAGGTGAAACTCGGCGCGCTCAAGCCTTCCGGGGAACCGCAGACACTGACGGTGAAAGGCACCAACACCCTCACGGTCAAGGACGTGCTGGTCGGCGAAGTGTGGCTCGCATCGGGCCAATCGAACATGGAGATGCAGATCAAAGGCGAACTGCACGGCTCAGTGGCCGGTGCGGATGAGGAGATCGCCGCCGCCAAGTTTCCGCAGATTCGCATGTTTATGCATGGCGCCCATTTCGCCATCTACGAACTGCCCGTGCCGCCTGACCAACCCGTGGCAGATCGGCCGGGCCGGTGGCATGTCTGCTCGCCAGAGACCGTCGCGGAGTTCTCAGCCATGGGCTATTTCTTCGCCCGCGATCTGCACCGGCAGCTCGGCATCCCGGTTGGCATTGTCCACGCCTCCGCCGGCGGCACTCCCATTGAAGCGTGGACCAGTCTGAGCGCGCAAGAGGCCGACCTCACGCTGAAGCCGATGCTTGACGATTGGAAGAAGCGCCTAACCAATTTTGACCCGGCAGGCGAGAAGAGCGATTACTTACAGAAGAAGGAAGTGTGGCTGAAGCAACGCTCCGCCGCCGTGAAGAAGGGCGAAGCCCCGCCAAAGGCACCGTTACCCTTTAAGAACCTGCGCGTGATGACGCCGGGCGGCTTGTTCAATGGCGCCATCGCACCCCTGATTCCCTACACCATTCGCGGCTGCATCTGGTATCAGGGCGAGCGCAATGCAGCGGGCTCCTTTACCGGTCTTTATGGCACGCAGTTGCGCACGCTCATCGCCGATTGGCGCGCGCGATGGGGCAATGAATTCTACTTCGCCTGGGTGTAACTGCCGCGCTTCGCGAAGCCGCAGAGCCTTCCAAGCGAACCGAAAAGCTGGGGTGTGGCCGTTCGCGACGGCATGCGCCGCACCCTCTCCGTGCCGCACACCGGCATGGCCATCACCATCGACTACGGCGGCGAAAAGGACGGGCATCCGACGAACAAGTCCGACTATGCCACGCGCCTCTCGACCGTGGTGCTGCACGACGTTTATGGCAAAGACGTCCCTGTCTGGTCAGGCCCGCTTTATCGCAAAGCGCAACGCGATGGCGGCAAGATGACGCTGACCTTTGACCACGCCACCGGCCTCCGCGCCGCCTCCGGTGACCTTCAGGGTTTTGCCACCGCCGGCGTCGATCAGAAATTTGTCTGGGCGAAGGCAAAGATCGAAGGCAACAAGGTTATTGTCTGGAGTGATGCCGTGACCGAACCGGCAGCCGTACGCTATGGTTGGGCGAGCAATCCCACCTGCAATCTCGTCAACTCCGCCGGCCTTCCCGCGTCCCCATTTCGCACGGATGACTGGAAGTGACCAAGCCGTAGCTCACTGCTTCTTCACCGGCGTACTCGGTACGCTGGAGACGCCGTAGGTGAAGGGCTTTTAATGGGACTGCGCAGAGCACGACAGCCTTCCGGTTCATGCGCGCTGCCGCGCCCTTCAGGCCTCCATATGCGTTTTGGCGATCACCGACTTGCCGGTTCCCGGCGGGCCGACCATCAGCTCGTTCGGTATGCCGGCCTCAATATGTCCCTTCGAGCACTACCCGGCCCGAGAGTTTCGGCGAAGTCGTTAAGGTGAGGGGCGGCACCGGCGCCTTAGGCAACAGGAAGAAGCCGTAGCCCACGAGGCCGCTGATGTGGCGCACCACCAACCCCTGGTAGGCGACCTTGCGATTCTGTGCGGTCGTGGCGCCGAGAATGGTGAATTCGCCGCCAAAAGCGCCCGTGGACTTTGCGACAGTTGGCATGGTGACCTTATTGGGATTCGCAACCAGGAAGACGGCCACGGTGGTCCCACTATGAGGCGCATATTCCATGTCGATGAGCATATTAAATTCCTTCCCCTCATCATCCAATCCCCCACGGGTGAATTGGGCCTCTGCATTGTTCTGGAAGAACACCAGATTCATGAACAGTTTGCCAGCCGCCGGCGGAGTATATGGAGCGCCTTCCGCTAGAAGCGGTACCGGTCCGAAGCCCGCCTGGAAGATCGTGTCTTTGGACCCCGGAGTAGGCGCTGGCTTGAAGTGCGTGGGTTGGCCGTTGATGGCATTTTCGGCAGGCGTCACCCCCGATGCGGCGATGTGAAGCACTCCGCCAAAAGAGCCTTTGTTCGCATAAAGTGATTGATAGACCAGCACCTGCCCCTGCCGGCCGACGAAGGCACCTGAGGTGAATGTGCTGCCGTCGGCGAGTTTGCCGTTCACAGTCAACAGGCCTGTTGTTTCAGCGACGGTAAAGGAGCCGAAGCCGTAACCCTGTGGCAGTGCGTCATCCGGTTCCTGCTGCTCCAGGCTGAAGGTATAGTAAGCTTTGTAGGCGGTGGCTTTTTTCGTCGTGGCGTTCCAGATCCTGCGCCAGCCATTGATCTCGGCGGAATTGCCCGTGCCATCATTCAATGTACCCGCGAGTGTGTCCGTATCATGATCCAGCGTCACCTCGAACCTCAGGGGTGTGGAGTCTTTGCGCGGAATGGAAATCAGGCACAGCGGATTTTCAGAATCGTTGGCATCCGCCATGAGTGTACCCGTCAACGGTTGTGCCGTGGCACCGGTGATGATCTTGCCCGTAACGGTGCCGGTGGCGGAAGTCGTGAGTTCCAGGCGCGAGCCAAGATTGGCATTGATTTCCGGATCGCGCGCAATGAAGCCCTGGAACGCGCCGATGACGCCCGTGGGCAGCGCCGTTACGACGATGTCAAAACTCAAAAGGTTGCTGACGCCCGCCGCATTGCTGGCCTTCACCGTGACGTGATAGGTTCCGGGAGTGGTCGGCTTGCCACTGATGATGCCATCGGCATTGTTGATGGCCAGTCCGGGAGGCAATTTGGTCACGGTATAGGTCACCGGTCCATTTTCAGTGGGAATGGGCAGGTTATAGTAACCGCTTACAATGGCCGGTGGTACAACCGGCGCGATGAGGCCCGGCTTCAACACCCCTTGTTGCGTGATCGTGTGAGCTTTTCCGCCGAT
>JAXMIV010000537.1:0-4295 GCA_034377045.1 Prosthecobacter sp.
GTGATTCACCGCCACGCGGCTGGTCAGCGGATGCTCCGGCGATACCAGCCACTTCGCGAGATCGAGCCGATTGAGTTCCGCCTGTGCCGGCGAACGCGATAGGGCCGACAGACTCGCGGGCACGACATCAGGACCGCGTCGCGCATAATCCCCGCCCAGATGTACATAAGTTTGCCGGCGATCCTTGGTCACCTCAGCGAGGATCGGTGCGTTCGTCCTCGGCTCGGGGCGATCTTCCGTGTTGTCGAAGAAGGCGTAGAAGCTGTAGTAGTCGCGGATGGTGATTGGATCATACTTGTGCGTGTGACACTGGGCGCAGCCAACCGTCAGCCCCATCCACACGCGTCCGGTGGTGTTGACGCGATCCGCCAGGTTCTGAAAGCGCGCTTCCTCCTTGTCCACGCCAGCCTCCGTATTCAGGGCGGCGTTGCGATGGAAACCGGTCGCGGTGAGTTGTTCCGGTGTGGGATTCGGCACCAAGTCACCCGCGAGTTGTTCGATGGTGAATTGATCGACTGGTAAATCCCTATTGATGGCTTCGATCACCCAGTCCCGGTACCTCCAGGCATGCGGCCGCACCCCATCGCCCAGGAAACCATTGCTGTCCGCATACCGCGCCATGTCCAACCAGTGACGGCCCCAGCGTTCTCCAAAGTGGGGTGAGGCGAGCAGCCGCTCAACAAGCAAACGATAAATCGAATCACTCCCTGCGGCTGACGTAGCGGCCCTCCACAGCCTAACAAAAGAGTTGGTTTCATCCGGCAGGGGCGGCAATCCGGTGAGATCAAGTGAGATCCGGCGAATCAGCGTGGCGGGATCAGCTTCCGCCGCTGGTTTCAGCCCATGCTTTGCCAGTTCCTTGCGAATGAAGCTATCGATCGGATTCTTGATGCCCTCCGCGTTTCCCTTCGTGGGAGGCGCTGGCCTGCGAATCGGCTGAAAGGCCCAATGCTCCTGATAGACCGCACCTTGCGCGATCCAGCGGCGCAGCAGTTGGCATTCCGCATCGCTGAGTTGTTTTGGCGACGACGGCGGCGGCATCACTTCTTCACTGTCGTGCGAAGTGATTCTTTTCCACAGGTCACTGGCCTCGGGCTTCCCGGGCGCAATCGACTTCTTCACCGCCTCGGTACGCACATCGAGCCTCAAATCAGCCTCCCGCTTTTCACCGTCAGGCCCATGACAGGCATAGCATTTCGCGGCGAGTATCGGCCGAATATCCCGGCTAAACTCCACCGGCGTCTCCGCGGACACGGCCATTCCCGCCACGAGGGCGAGACAGAAAATCATGGCTGGCAGTCTTGGAGTCACAGGGGCAGTTTAAGCATACGCACTCAATGCGCGGTTTCTCATGCTCACGCGCGCAACACATCTTTGGCATTCACCCGCTGCGCGATCACCGCCACGCAGTCCCCTTGCTGCGTCAGGCACGGCGCACGCATGGTGATCAGATACCCCGCGCTGTGCGCCACGATTGGTTCAGGCGCGCGGTCAGGCCGCTCCAGGTGATGAATCCAGCCGACCGTCTGGCCTCCCTTCACCTTGGCGCCCAGATCCACCGCGATCTCAAACACACCCGATTCCGGCGCCAGCAGATAATCCTCGCGCTGCAACGCCTGCGTCAAAATCGCCGGCGGCAGGCCCAGGCCCGCGCGCGTTTGTTCGCGGCCCTTCAGCGCGCCCACATGCACCAGCACATTGCGCAGTCCGCTTTGCGTGATCCGGTGCACCTTCGCCGGAATGCCTTCGCCGCCGCCCATCTCCGTCGTCACGACCAGCTTGCCCTGGTTTTCGGCCTCCACCGGCAGCAGGCCCGTGCCCGCGATATCCGCATAAAGAAAAGAGAAATCCGAATTCCACGCCAGCATCGCCGCCATCATCCGCGCTCGCTGCCCGCGATCCGCCACCAGATGCATGTGCGAGCACGGCACAAACTCCATGCTGCGTCCGCCCGAATGAATATCAATCACCACATCGCTCAGCGGAAACAACACCGTCGTCAAATAATGCGCGATCTGGCTCGTCACCGTGCCATCCGGCGACCCCGGAAACGCGCGATTCATGTTCATCCCATCCAGAGGCGACAAACGCGTCGCCGCGCGTGCCGCAGGAAAATTGAGCGACGGAATAAGAACGATGCGCCCCGTGACCATCTCCGGCGTGAGCTGACGCGCGAGATTCATCGCCGCGATTTGTCCTTGATACTCGTCGCCATGATTGCCACCGAGCACGAGCACCGTCGGCCCTTTGCCGCGAGCCACGATGGTGATGGGGATCATCACATTCGCCCAGCCGCCGAGGTTGTGTGAGTAGGGAACTTGGAGAAAGCCCTGCTGCTTGCCGGGCCGGTTGAGATCGAGCGTCGTGTGAATCATGGTCTGGGTTTGGGAACGGAGATTTTACTGCTTTTTCGGCAGCGCCCGGGTCGCCCCGCCGCTGATGCCTCCATCCACGAGGAGAGTCTGCGCGGTGACGTAACGGCTTTCTTCGGAGGCCAGAAAAAGCAGCGGGCCGTCGAGGTCATCCATTTTGCCGGGGCGTTTCAGCGGAATGCGGTCGCTCAGATATTCCACCCACTCAGCGCTTTCATACATCACGGCGTTCTGTGCGGTCTTGAACCATCCGGGAGCGAGCACGTTCACGGTGATGCCATGCACGCCCCAGTCATCCGCGAGACTCATCGCCATCTGCTTCACGCCGCCGCGGCTGGCACCGTAGGGTGCAAGCCCCGCGTAGCCCGCGACGCACGTGACTGAGCCGATCAAGATGATGCGCCCGTAGCGCGCAGGGATCATCAGTTCCTTCGCCGCCTGCTGGGCGAGGAAGAAGGAGCCGCGCAGGTTCGTGTCGAGGATGAGGTTCCAATCATCCCACGTCACATCCACCGAGGGCTTGCGCACATTGCAGCCCGCGTTGCAGACAAGGATGTCCAGTTTGCCGAAATGCGCTTTGGTCGCCTGCATGGAGGCCACGATGCTGTCCAGCGAACGCACATCCAGCTCCAGCGGCAGGCAGTTGCGCCCCAAGTCCTCGATGCGCTGGGTGATGTCTTTGAGCGAGGTGAGCGTGCGACTGGTCAGGACAAGATCCGCGCCAGCCTCTGCCAGCGTGAGCGCGAAACGCTCGCCGAGCCCTCGGGAAGTGCCAGAGACGAATGCAACGCGTGAGGAAAGATCGAAGGGGTGGGACATGATTGAGCAGCAGGGTTGTTATACGAGAATCTCCTTCACGACTTCGCCATGCACATCCGTGAGGCGGAAATCCCGCCCAGAGTAGCGATAGGTGAGACGTTCGTGATCGAGACCCATGAGGTGCAGGATCGTGGCGTGGAGGTCGTGGACGCTGGTGGGATTCTCCTGCGCTGCGAAGCCGAACTCATCGGTGCTGCCGTGGATCGTGCCGCCTTTGATGCCTCCACCGGCCATCCACACGCTGAAGCCGTAGTGATTGTGATCGCGGCCATCACCGGCCTCGGACACCGGCGTGCGGCCAAATTCGCCGCCCCAGATGACGAGCGTGTCTTCGAGCATGCCGCGACTCTTGAGATCGCTGAGCAGCGCGGCGATGGGCTGATCGATTTCCCCCGCGAGCTTGCGATGCCCCTCTTCAAGCTTCGAGTGATTGTCCCAATCCTGCCCCGCGCCGTGCCAGAGCTGCACATAGCGAACGCCACGCTCGACGAGCCTGCGCGCGATGAGCGTCTGCCGACCATGCACGCCGCTGCCGTAAAGATCGCGGATGTGCTGCGGCTCGCGTGAGACATCGAAAGCGTCCGTCGCCTCGGTCTGCATGCGGAAGGCCAGCTCGAAGGATTCGATGCGCGCGTCGAGCCGTGGATCGATTCGTCCGCCGCGATGTGCCACGTTAAGCGTGCGCAGGAGGTCGAGTTGCCGCCGCTGGGCTTCAGGCGGCGCGTGCGGGCTGCGGATGTTTTCGATGAGGCGATTCACGTCCTCGTGTTGCGAGTCCACATACGTCCCTTGCATCGCGCCGGGCAGGAACGCGGACTGCCAGTTTTCCGCACCCTTGACGGGCAAACCACGGGGGCACATCGCCACAAAGCCGGGCAGGTTCTCGTTCCCGGAGCCGAGGCCATACATCAGCCACGAACCGAGGCTCGGGCGCGTCTGGATCGAGTCGCCGCAATTCATGAGCATGAGCGACGGCTCGTGATTCGGCACCTGCGCCTGCATCGAGCGGATGACGGCGATGTCGTCGATGTGCTGCGCCGTCTTTGCGAACAGCTCGCTCACCTCGATGCCACTCTGTCCGTAACGCTGGAACTTGAACGGCGA
>JAXMIV010000538.1:0-5875 GCA_034377045.1 Prosthecobacter sp.
CATTAGCCTCACGGCTTTCGCTCATCCTGCGGATATCAGTTATCTGCGGGTGAAGGTGGAGCGGCAGAGGTTGGAGATGCGGTTCACCTTCAATCTGCTGACGCTGACGCGGTTCGTGGCGGTGGATGGCAACGATGACAAACGCATCGACAAGGCCGAGCTCGATGCGGCGGAGCCGGCTTTGCGCCGGTATTTGGCAGAGCACATTCGCGTCCGCATCAATGATCAGGTGGCGACGCTGGGAACGCCGAGTCCTCTGGTGTGTCTTTGGCCCTCGCCGGACACGCCGCCGCAGGCGGTGGAGGCTGACTATGGGCAGCGGCATGTGGACTTCGTTTTCGCGCAGGAGGTGAAGCCGTTTTTGGAGGATGTGTGGCTGGGCTTCGAGATCTGGCAGCAAACCGGGCCGCTGGGTACGGTGGAGGCGACTTACGAGCAGGAGCAGATGCGCACCCAAGTTCCGTTCAGCCAGGGGGAGCCGGATTACCTTCATGACACGGGCTTCACGGCTGAGGTTGCGCCGCCGCCGATCGATCCCTTCGCGAAACCCGCCGAGCCGAAGCGCTTGCCGCTCGGGCTCGCGATCGGCATTGCGGGCATCCTTGCTGTCGGTCTTGAATTGTGGCGGAGGAAACGGTATGGCAGCAGACCATGAAACTCGGCTTTGTTTCCACGATCTTTCACGAACTGTCTTTGAACGATGTTCTCTCCTTTGCCGAGCATGAGGGCTTTGCGACGGTGGAGATCATGTGCTGGCCGTTCGGCAAGCCGGAGCGCAAGTATGCGGGGGTGACGCATCTCGATGTCATCGGGCTGACGAAAGCGAAGGCGGAGGACGTGGTGTCTCTTTGCGGCGATCACGGCGTTAGCATCAGCGCGCTGGGTTATTACCCGAATGTGCTGGATCCGAATCCGCAGGTGGCGGCGGCGGGCGTGGCGCACTTGAAGAAGGTGATCAAGGCGGCGCCGTTGCTGGGATTGACGGATGTCACCAGCTTTGTGGGCCGGGATTGGACGAAGACGGTGGATGACAACTGGCCGCGGTTTCTCAAGACGTGGAAGCCGATCATCCAGTTCGCGGCGGATCATGGCGTCAGGATCTGCATTGAAAACTGCCCGATGCTCTTTACCGGCGATGAATGGCCGGGCGGCAAGAACCTGATGACCACGCCGGCGATCTGGCGGCGCGCGTTCAATGATATCGATTTGCCTAACTTTGGATTGAACTACGATCCTTCGCACTTCGTCCTGCAAGGCATGGACCCGCTGAGCCCGTTGCAGGAGTTCAAGGACAAGCTGTTTCACATGCATGCGAAGGATGTGCAGATCGATCAGCGGCGGTTGAATGAAGTGGGGCGGTTTGCGTTTCCCTTGCAGTGGCACCAGCCGCGCATTCCGGGTTATGGCGATATCAACTGGGCGGCCTTCATGGCGGAATTGACGCGAGTCGGCTATGAGGGGCCGCTGTGTGTCGAGGTGGAGGACGACACTTTTGGCAAGACGTTGGAAGGCCGCATGAAGGCGGTGAAGGTGGCGCGCAATGTTCTCGCGCCATTCATCGCCTAGCGGCGAAACGGAGCTTGCAGCGGCAGGCGCTTCCTGGGTAGTCTCGGCTGCCATGAATGACCGCGCCTCTCCTGATTTGATCAATCGCCGCGACGCCCTGAAAGCGACGCTGGCCACCATTGGCCTCAATGCCCTGGCCTTTGAACCGGCTGGCGCCGCGCCAGCCCCCGCCGCGCCAGCCCCCGCCGCGCCGGATGTGCGCCGGGGTTCGGTGAAGCGATACGACATGAAAAAGTCGATCAATCTCTGGGCGTTTCCGTACCCGGAGCGCACGAGTTTGCGGGAGTGCCTGCAACTGGCGAAGGACGCCGGGTTTGACGGCATCGAGCTGAACTATGATTTGGACAATGACCTTTCGCCCAAGCACGGGACGGCGGATTACCAGGCGATCCGCAAGATGGCGGATGAGATCGGCATTCAGATCAGCGGGTTGTGCTCCTTCCTGTTCTGGCCGTATCCGCTGACGAGCAACGACCCGGCGAAGCGCGCGCAAGGACTTGAACTCGCGGGCAAAATCGCACAGGCGGCGCATGACCTGGGCGTGGACAATGTCCTGGTGGTGCCCGGCGCGGTGCATATTCCGTGGCGGACGGATCACGAACCCGTGCCTAACGATGTGTGTGACAAGCGCGCCCGCGAGGCGATCGGAATCCTGGCGAAGCAGGCGGAAAAACTGAAGGTCTCGCTCAACATTGAGAACATCTTCTTCAATGGCTACCTGATGACGCCGATGGAGATGAATGCGTTTGTCGACGGCATTGGCAGCGAGCATGTGCGGGTGCATTTCGATACCGGGAACATTTCGATGTTTCAGTTTCCCGAGCACTGGGCCTCGATCCTGGGGCAGCGGACGAAGAACGTGCATTTGAAGGAGTTTACCAAGAAGGGCACAGACTATTCGCTGGAGACGTTTCGACCGTTGCTCGACGGCACGACAAACTGGCCGGCGGTGACGGAGGCGCTGGGCCAGACAGGCTACCAGGGTTTCCTGACCTTCGAGTACTTTCATCCGTATGCCCATTATCCGGAAGCGCTGATTTACCAGACGTCGGATTCGCTGGATCGCATTCTTGGCCGGAAGGCCTGAGTGAACAGCTATTGATGCATGACCATTTCCACGCTGCTCTTGTTGTTCGGCGCCGGACTCGGGGCGTGATTCATTGATGCCATTGCCGGTGGCGGCGGTCTCATCGCGGTGCCGGCGCTGCTGTGGGCGGGATTGCCGCCGCAGATCGCCCTGGGCACGAACAAGATGCAGAGCACCTGGGGGACGCTGCTGGCGGTGCGGCGTTACGCGCAGGCCGGGCTGGTACATTGGAGCGAGGTGCGGCTGGCCGTGATGATGACTTTCGTGGCGGCGCTGTTGGGCACCGTCGTGATGATGCAGATCAGCAACGAGATGCTGAAAAAGATCGTGCCGTGGATGCTTTTGAGCATCGCTGGTTATACCTTGCTGAGTCCGCGGCTCGGCCAGCATGAGGTGCGGGCGCGCTGGCCGTCCACGGTATTTGCGTTGATCGCGGGCAGTGTGTTGGGATTTTATGATGGTTTTTTTGGACCTGGCGCGGGTTCGTTTTGGACCATTGCCTGCCTGTCGTTGCTGGGACTGGAACTGACCCGGGCGACGGCTTACACGAAAGCGGTCAACCTGACCAGCAACATGGCCTCGCTCCTGGTCTTCATCGCGGCGGACAGGGTTCGCTATGACGTGGCGGCGGTGATGATTGCCGGGCAACTCATTGGCGCGCGCCTGGGTTCGGGGTTGGTGATTCGTCACGGCGCGCCTTTCATTCGCGTGGTTTTCCTGATCGTCGTGTTCGCGATGGTGGTGAAACTTTTGTGGGATCAGTTCGGCGGTTAGTCGGTTTCCAGTTCAGCCAGCACAGTGGGCTCGTTGAAAGCGAGGGCCGCCAGGGCTTGATCGAGGTGCGCCGGGGTGCGGCCGCCGACGAGCACTGAGGTTACGCCAGGTTGATGCAAGGCCCACGCAAGCGCGAGGTGCGCCTGGCTGTGGCCGGTCCGCGCCGCGACCCGTTCAAGCTGGGCGAGCCGCTGCCGAGATTGTGGGTGGAAGTAAACGTCCTGATGACCGGGCACGAGGTCGAACCGCGAGCCGGGCTGCACGCCCTGCTGATGTTTGCCGGTGAGAAATCCGGCGCCGAGGGGGCTGTAGGTAATGACCGCGATTCCCCGCGCGGCACACCACTGGCGCAGCTCGGGAGGGGCGTCGCGGACGGCGAGGTTGTGATTGTTTTGCACAGCGCGGAAGGGCTCCCATCCATGCTGTTCCTGCAAGGCCGCGGCGGCGGCGAGTTGCGCCAAGGTGTAGTTGCTGACGCCGAGCGATCGCACCCGGCCGGCGCGGACGAGACCATCGAGGGCCGCGAGCGCCTCCGGCGTTTCAGCCGTCGCATCCCAGCGGTGCAGGTAGAGCAGATCGATGGCTGGCAGGCCCAACCGATCCAGGCTCTGCTCGACCGCCTCCGCCATACGAGCAGGTTCATAAGGCGGCAGGATCTTGGTGGCGATGGTGATCGAACCCGCCGGCGGCTGCCGGGAAGCGAGCCAGCGGCCGATGATGCTTTCGGACAGGCCCCTCGAGTACGCGGAGGCGGTGTCGAAAAAGGTGACCCCGTGAGCCACGGCGTGGTCGAGCAGGACATGCGCGGCGGCTTCATCGATCTCCCGGCCAAAGGTCACGCAACCAAGGCCGATGGGGGTGAGGGGGTTTGGGGCGGCTACGCCGCCGTTGGCGATGGTTTGCAATGGTTGGCGGTGGTTAGGGATGGCCGAAAATGGGGACGTTTTTTTGTGCCCCCAAGTTGGGGTTGTTGGCGTGATTATTTGAGGATCAAGGAGTTAGGATGGGGACTGGTGTCCCCAAGAAATCCCCAAACCCCATTTTGGGGAACCGATTTATGAGGAAGGCAGGAATGCAGGAGACGGATTTGCCGGGGTCATGGGGCGTGCGGTGATCGGGGAATTCGGCGGGCTTACGCCAGCCGCTACGGGGGCTCTTTTCGGCTGTGGCGGCACCGCCAAGGCGGCCTTATTTGATGACTTTTACTTTAGCAGAGGCGGCGTGAAAACGCGGTGTCGGTGCCGGTTGATTATAGAAATTCTAAGATGAAAACACCGCCTCTTAAGGCCTCACAAATCAGAGAAAGCCAAGCCGCACGGATTCTTCTCGCCCTTTTTGGGTTAGGGCGATTACCTCGTGCCGCTTGCTTCGTGAGCCCTCGACTGCGTGCATCGTTACCTGAATTAGGTTGCTTTTCTGCAAGCGAACCAAGTGATAAATCAGCCGCTCTTGTGGCATGTGCAGATGCTCTGAAAAGCTGTGTCTGTTGGAATATATGCTGCCGCCTTCTTTCGCCACGTGCCGCAAGACCTTTAAATCGTCTTCACTCAACGGCAGAGGGGGAGATTCCTCCTCCAGTTCTTCGGTGATTAATTGAGTCGCCGCCGAACGTCTCAAACGATAGTATATCAAGTACACCAATGACACCGCTCCCAACATTAGAGCCCATACAGGCACTGTTGCTTTTTGTCTTAGCGACAGTCCTACAAATGCCACTATTTTATCTACTGGCTTCAGTGCTGCCAGTGAAGCGTACTGGTCTGAATCGAGAAATAGTTGAAGACATGTCCCCGAGAGCAAAAATCCAATGGCCGTATATGGGATTGCTATCAATGGGTTCTTTGATAGTCGCTTTATTTTTGGCCATGTGGATGCCAGTACTCGTTGCGCAGTCGCTTTCAGTGTCGCTAATCTTTGGGGCAATGGCATGGCGAGCCATCCCAGCAAATCCCCGTTGCGACGGCAAGCTAAACCTGTAAGGATACCGGTATGCGCAAGCCCCGCCCAAAGCTCGACAGCAACCAGATTGCAGCCGCCCTGGTCTCCAAGGTGACGGGGCAGCCGATTCCCAAGGGCGACGACCTTCTCCTCTCCCCTGAGCTTCAAAGGCAGTACGACGAGGCTCTGAGGAAAGATTCTCAACGCAACAAGAGGAAATAAATCAGTCCAGGTTCTTTATGAGGCCGCTAGAATAGCCCTTCATGAGCACAAAGGGTTCCATCAATGGATTGCAAAAACGGAAACGGTATCGGCGTGCGTATCCGGTCTTTACCAAGTGTGGCCCTCGATCATAATCGCAAAAGTCATTGAGGTGCTGAGAGAAAGCCGGGATCTCGTACGCTTTCCCCATAATCTTGCTCATTGGTTCTCTCACATCAGAGGACGAGAAGTACGAAAGATCATCTTTCTTTGCTTGGGCACAAGCAGTCAGCACTTGAGCGTAAAGAT
>JAXMIV010000539.1:0-5133 GCA_034377045.1 Prosthecobacter sp.
CCCTTGACGCGGAGTTTCAGGCCGAGTGGCAGACACGCAGCGTCAAGGCCTACGCCGATGTGTATGACGATGCCGTACGGCTCATGCATAGTGAAGACCTGCGCGCTTTTGATCTGACGCAGGAACCGGATGCTCTTCGGCAGGCGTATGGCAAGGACACGTTTGGCCAGGGATGCCTGCTGGCGCGGCGTTTGGTCGAACATGGCGTCCGATTTGTTGAGGTGGCGCTTGGCAGTTGGGATACGCACACGGCCAACTTCATCAACACGCCCCGGCTCTGCGACACGCTGGACACGGCACTGAGCACGTTGGTCAACGACCTCCACGCCAGGGGAATGCTCGACAGCACGATGATTGTGTTGTCCTCGGAGTTCGGACGCACGCCGAAGATCAACCAGAATCAGGGCCGCGATCATTATCCGGTCTTCAGCGCGGTCATGATCGGCGGCGGCATCAAAGGTGGGCTCAAGCATGGGTCCACCGACAAGGACGGCGCTCAGGTGGCGACGGACAAAGTTTCTCCTCCGGACTTCAACGCGACCATCGGTTATGCCCTGGGTCTGCCGCTTGATCAGGTCATCTACTCGCCCAGCAAGCGCCCCTTCACCGTGGCGGATAAAGGGCAGCCGCTGACCCAACTCTTCGCCTGACCTTTGCAGTTGTAGGCGGCGGGATGCTATGGTTGCAGTGTCGGAATGTTTTTCGATACTCACACCCATCTTGGCAGCCGGCAGTTTGATGCGGATCTTCAGGAAGTCCTGACGCGGGCGCGTGCCGCGAAGGTGACGCGGATGATGGCGCCGGCCACGGACCTGGAAAATGCCCGCAAGCTGCTGGCCTTTGCGGAAGGGGAGCCTGACGTGCGCGTCGCGGTGGGGGTGCATCCGACGGATGTGGACAGCGTTTCCGGGGAAGCGTGGATCAGTGAACTGCGTGAACTGGCGCAGCATCCGAAAGTGGCGGCAATCGGGGAAATCGGGCTCGACTACTTTCATGCGCCGCCCGAAGGATTCGATCTGCCAAGTTGGAAGGCGCATCAGGCGCTATGTTTGCGGCTGCAACTCGATTTGGCGGCGGATCTGGGACTCAATGTCGTCTTGCACAATCGTGAAAGCTGGGACGATTTGGTGGCGATTGTCATGCCGTACAGCGGGCGTTTGCGCGGAGTGTTTCATTGTTATACGGGAACTTTGGAACAAGCCCAGCCGCTGCTGGACGCCGGACATCTGATCTCCTTCACGGGCATCGTCACGTTCAAGAACCCAGGCCCGGCTGGAGAGACGGCGCGCGCGGTGGCGGATGGATGCTACATGCTGGAAACGGACGCGCCGTATCTGGCGCCGGTGCCTTATCGCGGCAAACGCTGCGAACCTGCGTATGTGGCGGATACGGCACGGGCGGTGGCGGCGATGCGTGGACAAAGTGTCGAAGAGATTGCGTACTCGACGACAGAGACAGCGCTGAGGTTTTTCAGGGGCTTTTCATGAATCTTAGCGCGTTGTCATCGGCCCCATCTTGACGACTTCAAGATCTCCGCCCAAGTCCGCATTTCGACCCGCAGCATCAATCTCCATCGCGTTAGGCCTCGCTGTAGATGTTGGGGTAGTGGATGATCATGAAATACTCAGGGTGGCTCAGCGGTAAAAAACCAAACTGGGCATACAGGCCGTGGGCGTCTTGAGTGGCGAGAACGAGCCGGCGCAGGCCCTGCAAGTCGGGATGCGCACGGATTGCGCTCATCATGAGTTTAGAGACGCCATGGCCGCGGTGTTCCGGCAGAACGAAGACATCAGCAATGTAGGCGAAGGTCGCATAGTCTGAGATGACCCGCGCAAAACCGGCCTGCCGTTTGCCCTTGAAGGCGCCGAAGCACAGCGAATTGCGGATGGACCGTTCGACGAGGCTCAACGGAATATCCCGGGCCCAATACGAATTTCGCAGGAAATCGTGGATCAGGGGGATATCGAGGCGAGCGACTTCGGTGGAAATGGAATAGTCGTCTGCGGGGTTCATGGAGGATCGGCGTGGTACGGGCCGGAGCGCCCACCCTAACGTGACTGAGCGAATATTCCGGCAATATCCCGCCACTTTTTCCGTGCTTTCCTGGAAGTGGTGTCTATCATCGCGCCTCTGATTTCCGCGAAAACGAACCATCATCCTACCATGAGCAATCCCCTCCCCAAACTGCATAACGCCATGTGGCCCGGACTCGTCGGCAAAGGCGATGCCGAAGGCCAGGAACCCCCGATCAGCCTGGAGCGCATGCTGGACCTGACCGCCGCGGCCAATGTCAACGGCCAGAAATTCGAAGGCATCGACTATTTCCTGTTCCTGCCTCATACCAATCCGCAGGCCAGCGATGACGAGTTGAAGGGCATCGCGGATTTGATCGCCGGCAAAGGCTTCACGGTCGGTTCCCTGGTGGCGCCGGTGTGGCCCGGCACAGTCGGTGACTCGGCCATGGGTGATGACGCCGCGCAGGCGAAATTCCTGGATGCGGTGAAGGTGGCCTGCCGAATCGCGGGCGTTTTCAACAAACACGGGGTGCGCAAATATGGCGTGATCCGGGTGGATTCCGCCGAATTCGGCGTGGCCAAGTGGCGCGAAAACCCCAAGGCCAACACGGCGCGCATCGTCGACACGTTCAAGAAGGCGGCCAAAATCGCCGCCGATCATGGCGAGCGCCTGGCTGCCGAGGGCGAAATCTGCTGGGCCGGGATGCATTCATGGAAGGACATGCTGGACGTGCTTGAGGGCGTCGGGCAGCCGGAGACCTTTGGGTTTCAGGCAGACCTGGCGCACACCTACCTTTACACCCTGGGCTACAACGCCCCTGAATATGCCCTGGTGAAAGAAGGCTACAGCGATGCCGAATTCTGGGCCGCCTATGAAAAAATGACCGACAAACTGCGCCCCTGGACGATTGATTTTCATGTCGCCCAAAACGACGGCCAGGTGCATGGCGCCGGTTCCCATGACAAGACCGGCAAGCACTGCCGCGCCGACGATCCGAATGGCAAACTCGACATCACCAAGGCCGCCGGTTACTGGCTGAAAGACGCCAAAGCCCGCGGCCTCCAGCACATCTGCTGGGATGGTTGCATGTTCCCCAACGCCGTCCTCGAAACGCCGGACACCTGGAACAACATCCTCGCCGCCATGATCAAGGTGCGGGACGCGCACGGATGGGCGTGAGCCGCAGTGGGCGGTAAGCGGTGAAGGGAACATTCTTCCAAAGTGGCCGGGCCGTCCCGGCCCTGGCTCCCCGTCCTGCATCTGCGTCATCTGTGTACCATCTGTGGAAAATCTGCGCCAAAAAACTCCCCCCGCTCCACCGTCATTCGTCATTCAAAGTGGCAGGGCCGTCCCGGCCCTGGGCTCCCGCCCCCCAAAGAGTGGTCCGCATAACCGCAGCGCAGCGAAGATAGCCAGCCGCCAGACTGCCCAGAGGGCGAGTGCAACGAGGCAATCCTCTATGCGGGAATCAGGGGGTCCAGCCCCATCCGCGTCATCTGCGTAACATCTGTGGGACAATCTGTGCCAAAAAAACCAGCCATGGGTTCCCGTCCGTCCTCCCACCATCACCCCTCCGCAAAATAGTCCTCGTCCGCCCGCTTGATTTCATAAGTCACGCGTGACGAGACAGCGACACCATAATCAATCATCAAGTCCGCCAGCTTCGGCCCATCAATCAGCACAATTTTTTGGCCCACCTGGGCGACGTAATCACGTGCCGTCTTGCCAAAGCTGCTGGTGGTAATAAAAACTCCCTTGTGCGCCTTGTGAGCCGCGAGAGCACCGACAAAGTTCCGGAGTTCATTGACTCCCACAGGGCCCTCCCAACGCTTCGCTTGGATGTACACCGCATCCAGCCCCAGACGGTCCTCATTGATCACCCCGTCAATGCCACCATCGCCCGATGCTTTTGTGACCGTGCCCGCTTCTGCCCGTGAGCCGCCGTAACCCATCGCCAGGAGGAGATCCACGACCAGTCGTTCGATATGGAGTTAGGCTCTTCCGATCCGATATGGGAGGATTCAAGTGGTCTGTGTAACACGCATTGCACTTTCGCTGCTTCAGTTCTCAAAAAAAGAACGAATCACAAATCGCACATTGGCGGCAAGAATGAATCCGAGCAAAATAAAGCCTATCAGATAACATGTGGATGCAAACAACCGTGCCACCGGCCGGCTTATCGCATGGGCCTTGTGAATGAGCGCAAAGAGATCATTCATCACCTCCCTCCTCACAATGCATATGTAGCTCGATATCAGATCTGATACTTCAAAAGGGTTTGGAGTTGCTTCGCTCCCGTGATCGTCCAGCCAAGCATTCGCAGCATGAGCCGAATCCGGGCTTGCCGCCTCGGCAGCCCGAAAGGCATAGAAAAGGTTTGATTGAAACTTTTCGAAGAAAACATACCCAGGGAGTGCTATCAGTTGATTCTGCACGTAAACAGCTCCGTTTCCGGCGTCGTAGGATTCTTGGGGGCTCGCATACTCTTGATTGATCGAGGGACAACGAAGAGCAAAAACCAGATTTGCCGCTGAGAAGAACACGGCCGCAAAGAAAAATTGGTACCAACTGAAGGGCAGTGACAGGTGTATTAAATGCACTTGCCCAAAAACCGAGATTGAAAGCGGCTGATTTAGCTGGGAAATCAGCCTTGCTGCAATAGGAACGAACACGAACCAAAAATATGACGACTTAAGGGCTCGATTTTGACCCAGCATGCGCAACTGCATCCAATCCGGAATCGGCCAAGCACTGAGCTTACGCAAAAGAAGCTGAGTTGTGGTCATGGTGACAACCTTCATTTCCAAGAAAGCCTTCGTTACTCCAATTGGAATGTATTTCATTGTGGGGCATCGACTGACGCCTGATAATGCCCATCCAACTCCCCATGCAAAGCCAAAATCGCCGCGATGCGCCGAACGTGATGCGTAAACTCCTGCGCTTCGTCGCTGGTCAGTGGACGCCCTAACAACGCGGACTCCCGGTAGCTGAGCCACTTCTTGAGGACTTGGTAGCCGCCGAGCGTGTAGTTCCAGACCGCTTCCGGCACATCCTTCCAGCGCGTGGTGGCATTGAGGTGGATGTCCAGGTAGCCCTCACCCCGGGTACCACTGCGCA
>JAXMIV010000540.1:0-3459 GCA_034377045.1 Prosthecobacter sp.
TTGTATGGCAGGCGCTTATCGGCTTCGGAGAGTTCGGCAAACTTGCGGCCCATCAGGCGTTTGACGGAGAAAACGGTGTTGCGAGCGTTGGTCACCGCCTGGCGCTTGGCGGCCTGGCCGATCACGCGTTCACCGCTCTTGGTGAAGGCGACGACGGAAGGGGTGGTGCGGGCGCCTTCGCTGTTTTCGAGGACGATCGCTTTGCCGCCTTCCAGCACGGCCATGCAGGAATTCGTCGTGCCGAGGTCGATTCCGAGGATTTTGCTCATAATGATGGGTTGGAAAAAAGGTTAAGGGCGAGAGGGAGGACAGGTCAGATTGAGTGTTTTGCTATGGCAGGCGACGTGCCAAGAGGCTCAGTTGAGCTATAAAGCACTGATTATGAACTGCTTAGGTGAGGCGGTTGAGCTGGGATTTCGGGTTGTTCACCCCGCCAACTGTGCCAATAGAGCCATTGTGGCGGCACCTTTACGCCAAAATGGCGCATTTACCGCACCAGCCGAAGCGATCCCTCTCAATTAATGCCCCGAAAACTCCCGATCCAGGGCATCCAGGTAATTGGCCAAGGGATCGGTGCGGGTGGGCAGCTCCTTTTCGATGGTGTCGGGGAGCTTCAGGTAGTCGTCGAACAAGCCGGAGAAGACGGGGCTTTCGTTCGCCTCGTAGACATCGAGGAAATCGCGGACCGCCTTGCTCTGTTCCAGAGCCTTGGCGGAGCGGGCACGCAGCGAACGCAGGCGTTCATCGACACCCTTGGTCTTGCCTTCCACCAAGCCGGCCAGAATCTCCCCATACTCGCTGACGATGGGTCGAAAAAGCACGGCGGCGCGGGTTTGCAATCCGGCCAGGGCGTTGAGGTTCCGTTTCAGGATTTCGACGCGATCCTGGCGCTTCATGACGGCACCATAGTCTTCGATCGGAATGGCGGCATCGGCCAATGCATCGCCGGTGGCTGTCGCCGCCGGTTTGGGTGCCGATGCGGCGGACTTCGGCTTGGCGGCTGGAGGCGGCTCGGCTGGAGCCGTTTCAGGCGTGTCCTTTTTGCCGCTGCCGAAGAGCGGCTTGATCTTGATTGGCGTCGGGGGTGGGGCTGTCGCTATTTCGGCGGGCTCGCTTGGTTTTGCGGCGGGCGCCTCGGGCTTTTTTGTGTCCTTGGGCTTCGCCTCGCCAGCCTTCGGTGTTTCCGCTTCGGCCTCCGGAGCACCTTTTTCCTTCTTTTTGCCAAATTTCAGTCCCAAGAAACCTTCCACCTGACGGGGCGCCGCAGTCTGCCACTGCGGCTGCAACACGTCCCGGTACAAGTCTCCAACGAGCGGCGACCAAGCCCAGAGCAGATCGCCAGCGGACGGATTCCACGCTGCCGGAGCTTCCTTTTTGGTGGCTGGGGCTTCTTTCGGGGTCTCCGGCGCGGCTTTGTCCTTCGGGGTGTCTTTCTTACCGCCCCGGAACCAGTTCAGCGGGTTCAATCGCGACGGTTTGCCTTCCTCCTTGGCCGCCGGTTCCTCGGTCTTGGGGGGCTCTGGCGTCTCCTTTGCTTCGGTCGATTTCGGCTGCGAAGGTTCCGCGGTGGCTGGTTCGGGGGCGGGCTTTTTGTCGTTCGTGAAGAAGCGGTCGAGCAGGGGCGTGTGATCCTGAAACACGGGTCCGCGGGGAGCGGCGGTCTCCGGCGCGGCTTCGGGTGGCGAATTTTCGGCGGATGTCTCCGCCTCGGCGAGGGCGGCTTGGACGCTCGCTTCCTCGATCACCTCGCTGTCCGTGCGTGGTTTTCTGCCGAAGGACAGCAGGCGGCGGAAGATTGATGGCTTCTTTTCGTCGACAGTTTCCTGGTCTTGCCCCGGTGCCATGGCCGGCTCATCGGCTTTCGCTTTCGCCAGGGGTTTCGCGGGCGCCTCGGCTGCCGTAGGTTTGATCGCCGCCATCACGGGACGCGGTTTGGGAATCTCACTGGGCCGCGCCCTGTAGCGGATCGTCAGGGCTTCCTCCAACTGCTTGGCTGTCTCGGCCGCGTTCAGTGGCTCACTCACCGTGGGGGTGGCCAGGTTAGCCAGTTGCGACCACCATTTGTTCAGGCTGGCTGGCGTGGCGGCGAAACCGGGAAACCATTGATTAAGCAACTCGCGTTCCGAGCGCTTGTCCGACGCCAGGGAGTTCAGAAACTTGCCCAGGCGCAATCCTCCATCAGGATGATCGAGCAGGGCCAGCACCAAGGCGCAACAGGAGGTTTGGTAGATGGTTTTGGAGAGGCCGTCTTCGATCGAAGAAGCGGAGGCCTCGATAATCTCCTCGATGCCATAAATCTTGCCGCTCTTGAAGATGGCGGCAAACAGGGCGCTGGGACGGGCGCGCTGGCGGTAGTCCAGGGCTTCTTGGACGCCTGTGAAGACCCAGTCCGGCAGCAGGCGCTCGCGATTGCTGGCCAGTTCCTTTTGATGGCGCAGGATTCGCTCCGCCAGCAGGACGCGGATCAATTCCGCGCGAAGGTCCGTGGGCCGCAGATCGCCGCGGATGTTGAAATTGACCTGCAGGTGAAAGCCACCGTTGGTGATCTGGGAGATCGTAGTTGAAGCCGCGGGACCGGGGGTTCTGGCGGCGTCGCCCGTTTTCAGCAGTACCACGACCGGCAGTTGCCACGCCTCCTTGTCGCGCAGCAACTGGCGCAGGCTGGCGGACACCTCCTCACAATGGCCGGAGAAGGCGCTGCGAAGTTTTAGGTCATCGCCATGGACGATGAACTGGCCGGTGGAACTGGTGGAACTGACTTGCTTGCCAGCACCCTTGGTCAGCGGCACGGACGGGACGGGGGTCAGGGCCGGTTTCGGCGGGTCGGGGATGCGATTGGGCGGGGCAAGTGCGGGGCGGGGCGCCACTGGCGCCGCGTTAAGCTGGCCGGGAAGGGGAGGCGCAACCGGTGCGAAGATGGGGGTGGCATTGGCCGGGATGGCCGGAGGTGGTGCTGCCGGTGGCGACGGGGGACTCGGTGGCAAGGCGGGTGGCTGAATGGCGGCCGCGGCTTCACGCTCGGCTTTGGCAGGGGCAGCCGGAGGCGCGGCCAGCAGCGGCAGGCCTAACCAAAAAAGAATTAGAGCGGGAAGGACACGGGGCATGCGGATCGGCATGGTTGGAGAACAGGTGTTTTACAGGAAACGGGGATCGAGCACCAGTTTGTCCTTGGCGACGCGCACCTGATTCATTTGGAAAAGCGCCTGAATGTCCGGCTCCAGAGCCCGGCTGAGAGTCTCGAGCATGGGTGCCAGGGGCCGCAGCATGCCGCGCGGCACCTGCAAATGCCCGTAGCTGCCGCCGAGCACCTCCACGCGGAAACTTTTCTCATTGCGCAGGATGCGCAAATCCACCGTCACCGTGCTGGGGTGTCCCTGGACGTCCCAGACCAGCGTCACATGGGCGAGTTCCGGTTCGAGGTCCACGGCCAGGCGCTGAAACTTCACCCAGCGGCCGACG
>JAXMIV010000541.1:0-2992 GCA_034377045.1 Prosthecobacter sp.
AATTTCCGGCCCGCTTGGACTAAAAGATTCTTTTCAACGCAGGCCCGAATCGCGGACCTGTCTGAAAATTCGCATCCTCCTGCCGCCTGTATCGTTAGGGTCTCCATGACCGACTCCCTCATCCTCGCCTGCCCCGCCTGCAGCACCCTCAACCGCTTCCCGCGCGAGAAGCTTGAAGCGGGGCACGCCGGCAAATGCGGCCAGTGCGGCTCGCCGCTCTTCGCCGGCAAACGCGCCGCGAGGCAGGCATCGAGCCAGGGAATCGCGAGGTAGCGTTGATTGCCGCATTCATGCGCGGTCAAGGGATCGACCGCCACGCCGATGAGCGCGCCTTTGGTCCGCATCGCTTCGAAGAAGAACTCCACGCCGCTCCACACTCCGGCAAAGCGGCCGTCTTTGACGGTGACGCCTTCTTTCGTGCCGAGATTGCACATCACCGGCACGCCAAAAGCAGCTTCGGCAAGGGTGTAAGGGTTGGGCTTGCCTTCGGCCGCCTTGAGCGGCGGCACCCCTGAGCGCAACCATGCCGCGGCGATGCGCTCCGGATGCAGCAACACCATGCCACCCGCCCAATGCCCGCCGCCGCTGTGTCCCCAAAGAGCCCACGGCACCGTCGCGAGTTCAGGATGCCCCGCCTTCGCTCCCAACTCGGTCAGCGATTTCTGAAACGCCGCATCGGAACCGTTGCGCGGATCGCACCACAACTGGCAATTCGCCTTGTCCGGCTGCTCATACACGGGCGACAGCAGGGCGCAGTCATGTTTCTTCGCCAGCGCCTGCCAGTGCAGGTCGAACGCGCCCGTCTGCCCCGATTTGCACGAGCCTTCGCCACATCCATGCTGGTGCACAATCAGACCCCGCAGTGTCTTCAGTCCCGGCGGCACCCAAACCGTGTAGCTCACCGGATACACCAGCTCCCCCGCCTTCGTCGAAGCCTCGTACCGCACCCGATAATAAGGCGGCTCAGCGGGCACAGGAGTGTCATAAGGCGCTTGCTGGCCAAAGAGAGCCGAGCTGCCGAGGACGATAAAGAAGAGAGCAAGATAACGCATGGGTCAAAGCTAACAGCCAATGAGATGACAAAATTGCAGTCGTTCGAAGACACGGAGGCTTTTCACTCGCCCTCATACCCCCGCCACACCCAGACCAGCGTATCCGCCAGCGTCTGCTCAAAGACACGCTTGTCGCAGTGGCCGGTGGCGTGGCTGAAGACGAAACGGTGGTGATACCCTTTGGCCTTGAGCGCTGCCTCCGTGCGCTGGCCTGCCATCACCCAGTTGTGGTAGGTTTCTTCAGGATCGGTCGCGCGATTGTCCTTCTCGGACACATGCGTGAAGATGCGCAGCGGCTTCACCTCGCTGGTTTCGATCAACTTCATGGCGGAGTGATACTCCCACGCGCCCAGAGGGTATTTGGCTTCCTCGGGCGCGTCGTCATCCTGCTGATCGACGAACGTCCCCGAATAGGCGATGATGCGGCGAAACCAATCGGGCCGAAACCACCCCATCGTCAAGGCCGCCGCACCACCGGAACTGCATCCGATCACACCCCGGCCCCAGGGATTGTCCGTGAAGGCGATGCCAGGGTAGGCGGCTTTGATGTCGGCATTGTTCAGCACCGCCGGGAGAACCTCGTCATGAATGAACCGGGCGAGCCGATCAGACATCGTGTCGTATTCCAGGCCACGTTCGCTGTTCTTGCCATCGTTGCCGCCGTTCTCGACCGCCACCGCGATGAACGCCGGCAACTTGCGATTTGGGTCCTTCGAAACGGTCAGGTTATCCAGGGCGTTGCTGATCAGCCTGAGTTGACCCGGGCCGTCATGAATGATGAGAACCGGAGCCTTGCTGCCGTCTTTGTAGGCGGCGGGCACATATACCGTGATCTTGCGTTCCACGCGCACCGGCTTCTTGGCGGGCTCGAGGGTCTTGTCGTCACCTTTGAAGATCTTGCTGCTCGCCAGCGGCATCGAGAACACAAAAGACTTGCCCTTGGGATGGCCACGGTCCGTGAGATCAGGATCAATCTTGTACTCGGGACCAATGAGGTAAAGACCGTCGCCTTCGCCACCGGGATTCTCTGCATCCTGCCCAGAAACGGTGCTCAAGGCGATGAGGCCGAGCGCCAGCAAGGACCACACGCAAGAAGAGGGAGATCGGGGGTTGAGCATGACGGAGCGTCTGCACTGAAGGTATGATGTCAATGGGAATGGAGGGCGGGCTGCGGGTCCGCATTTCTCCAATCGGCCGGTTGCGGACGGCGCAGGTGTGGCGCACATCCTTGTTCAACCATGAAACTGCTGCCCTTCGCTTTGCTGCTGCTCCTCACCGGCTGCCAGCACACACCTTCTCCCACTCCCACGAAGGTTTCATCTGTCACGGTGACGCCGCCTCAGCCGGGCAGCGCCTCCTGGAATCTGAACGCTGGTGACTCCTTCCTGCAGGCCAATGCCGCCAGAGCGGGCGTGGTGACCACCGCCAGCGGCCTCCAGTATCAGGTGCTGGAGTCCGGGCCCGCCGGCCGCGCGCCCACCCGCAGCGACACCGTGAAGGTGCACTACCGCGGCACGCTCACCGACGGCACCGTCTTCGACAGCTCGATCGATCGCGGCGTACCCGCGACCTTTGGCGTTGGCCAGGTCATTCCTGGCTGGACGGAGGCCCTGCAGCTCATGAAGCCGGGAGACAAGTGGATGCTCTTCATTCCCTCCAGGCTTGCCTATGGCGAGCGCGCCATGGGGGACAAGATCCCCGCGAACAGCACTTTGATCTTCCGGGTCGAACTGCTCGACATCGTTGGCGCGGGCTGAGGAGCTTTGGCGGGTGTGCTTTTGGTTAGGCTACGCGACCCGCAAAAACTGCTTGCATTCGGCCGTCGCAGACGCTGGAAATGGAGTCTGCTCACCTTTTCCTCCCCATGACCGCTTCTCCCTCTCCTTTCGATCTTACCGGCCAGCGTGTTTGGGTCATTGGCGGGGCAGGGTGGTTGGGCC
>JAXMIV010000542.1:0-3722 GCA_034377045.1 Prosthecobacter sp.
GTCCTGGAGTCAGCAGGACAAAAAGCTGGGAGAAAACTCCTATGACTTGTTCGGCCAGGCCGTGTCGGTGTTTGGGGATACGGCGCTGGTGGGTGCGCCTGGCGTTGACACCACTCCAGGATTCGAGGACGGCCAAGCCTACGTCTACGAACGTCAGGGAAGTTCCTGGAGTCTGGATGCTTTTCTGACCCACCCGGGTGGGGTGGGTGGCGATTTCTTTGGCGCTGCGGTGGCCTTGGGGGAGGATCGGGCACTGGTGGGTGCCCCGGGTACTAATACGGCCTACGTGTTTGAGCGGTCTGCCAGTGCGGGTGCCTCAGTCGCATCGGTCCAGGTGATTAGCCCTTGGAATCAGACCGCCTTATTAAAAGCCGCCGATGCCGATGGCCATGACTCGTTTGGCTGTCCCCTCGCGTTGTCTGGGGATACGGCTCTGATCGGAGCTCCCGGTGATGATACGCCTGGCGGCGAGGCCGCCGGTACGGCTTTTGTATTTGTCCACGGTGATGACGCGTGCTGCGGCACGGGAGCTCCGTCGGAGAGCGGCGGCTGGTGCCAGCAGGCCCGCCTTTCCCTGGGTGACGGAGCGGTGGATGACTTTTTTGGGCGACCGGTGGCGCTGGACGGCAATACAGCGGCGGTCGGCGCGCAGGGAGATGATACCGCCGCAGGGGTTGATACGGGCACGGTTTATATTTTTGTGCGCGCCGGCACGGTCTGGACAAACCAAGCGCGCCTGGTGGCTTTGGATGCGGTGTCATACAGTGGCTTTGGGCGGTCTTTGGCGGTTTTGGGAAACACGGTGCTGGCAGGGGCTCCGGACGCCAACAATCAGACCGGCTGTGCGTATGTATTTATCCGGACGGGTACCCTGTGGGCTCAGGCCGCGAAACTGACTGGGAAGAGCGGCGCCGAGGGAGACTCGTTTGGGCGGTCGGTCACCTTGTCCGGAAACACTGCGGCCATTGGCGCTTTTGGGGACACGACTCCGGCGGGCCAAGCGGCGGGCAGCGTCTATGTCTTTACGGGTGCGGCCAGCAAGTGGGTGCAGCAGGCGCAACTGATGGCCAGTGACGCCGCGGCCTTTGATCTCTTCGGTCAATCGGTGTCGATGTCGGGTCAGACGCTTCTCGTGGGAGCCATGGGTGATGATGCGACGGCGGCAGGCGAGGAACGGGGGTGCGCGTATGTGTTTTTGCGCGTTGGCAAGGTTTGGGGCCAGCAAGCGAAGCTGGTGCCAGACGACGTGGCGAACATGGATTACGTGGGCCACTCGGTTTCACTTTTTGGGAATGTCGCGCTTGTGGGCTCCGATGGAGCTGATCTTCCCGGTCAAGCCAATGCGGGCGCCGCGTATGTGTTTGAGCGCAGCGGAGCGTCGTGGACGCAGCAGACGAAATTGACCGCCTCCGGGGGTGCTGCGAGTGATGGGTTTGGCATCTACGTGGCACTGAACGATGGTTTGGCGCTGATTGGCGCCCCAGGGGATGACACCGGGGCAGGGATGGACGCGGGGAGCGCCTATTTGTTCGCGGAAAACAGCAGCGGCTTGTGGACGCAGCAGGCGCAATTGACCGCTGGCATTGATGGGGCGGCGGGTGATTTTTTTGGAGGGGCAGTGGCACTTTCGCCGACGATCGCTTTGGTTGGGGCGAGTTTGGATGACGGAGTGGATGTGTTTGGCGATGTGGCAATGAACCGGGGGAGTGTCTATGTGTTTAGCTTGCTGGATACGACGCCGCCGGAAATTGCGGTCCAGCAGCCGTTGGGCACTGGGTTGACCGATGGGCAAATGACACCGGTTGACTTTGGCGAAGTCGTGGTCGGCATGAAGGGGGCGCTCGTCTTTAAAATCATCAATGAGGGGGGCACGACCCTCAGTGGGATCAAGATCACCATCGATGGTGCGAACAAGGCGGAATTCAAGGTCGTCACCGCCCCGCCGTTAACACTGGCGGCGAAGGGAGAGATGACTTTCAGCGTAACCTTTGGCCCGACGGCGACCGGTCTGCGTGTGGCGGCCCTGCACATTGCCAGCAACGACAGCGATGAGAATCCCTTCGACATTATTCTGAACGGCACAGGGTTGCCGCCGGTGGCGCCGACCATTTCGGAACTGCAGGATTTGCTGGTTCCCGTGGGTGCCGGCGTGAAATTTGCCCCGAAGGTGACAGGCCTGCCGCCACCGGTGATTGTTTGGAGACGCAATGGTGCGGTGGTGGCAAATGCGAAAACCGCGATTCTGGCGTTGCGGGCGCAACTGACCAGCACCGGGGTGACCAACGCCGGGCTGTATCTGATCACGGCGACCAACAGTGCCGGCAGCGCGTCGCAGAGTGCCGAACTGGGCGTGGTGGACACTTCATCGAAGACGCTGATCTTGCCGACGGGAGCGACGGCCACCATGGTGGTGCGTAGCGCTGGCAATGGACTGACACATTCCTGGCTAATGGACAATCTCCCGTTGATGCTGGACAGCCGCATCACCACATCCGCGAATGGCAAGACACTCACGATCAAGAATCTCGTCCTCGACGATGCGGCTCTTTATGCCTGCCTCGTTACCGGCCCGGGCGGTGAATTGCTCGGTGGCTTTCATCAACTGATCGTGATCGATGAGCATCCCATGATTCTTGAACCCGTTTATATGCCGAACGGCATCGTGGGCGGCGCTTACAAGTTTACCATTCCGGTGGACTCAGACCCCATTCGCACGCCGACCTCCTATGGGGCGACCGGGCTGCCAGCGGGATTGAGCGTAAACCCGGTCACGGGAGTTATTTCCGGCAGGCCTACGGTTTCAGGCCTGTTCAACGTGATGTTGTCCGCTTCGAATTTCTGGGGCAAGGCCACAGTCAGCACCAGCCTTTACATTTCTCCGCTGCCGTCACTGGGCTGTGGGGCGGTGGGTACCTTCAATGGTCTGGTGAATCGGGATGGCGGAGTGAACGGCGGTTTTGGCGGCACATTGGTGCTGACCACGGTGGCTAAGGGGACGTTTACCGGTCAACTGGGCCTTGCGGGCGTGAAGTATCCATTCTCCGGGTCCATGGTGATCGCCGACAAAGGATTTCCGCATGCGAAGGTCGTGGTGAGTCGGGCGTCATCTTCTTTGGGTCCCGTGATCCTTGAGTTTTCTTTGGACGACTATGAGGGTATTCTCGATGGCACGATCACTGACAAAGCGGTGTTTCCCTATCAGATCAGCGATCTGGCGGGCTCTCCCTTGGTCCCCGACTACGCGGACGGCACAGGGATTCAGGCAAGGTTCAACGGCCCGCAGGGCATAGCACGCGACAAGGCCGGCAATCTGTATGTGGCCGACAAGAACAACCACGTGATCCGAAAAATCACTCCAGCCGGTGTGGTGACCACGATCGGCGGCAAGGCCGGATTCTGTGGTAGCACCGATGGGCCGCTGGCAGTGGCTTTGTTCAACTGCCCGCAGGGCGTGGCTGTGGATGCCGCAGGCAACATCTATGTGGCGGACAGCGGCAACATGGTGATCCGCAAGATCAGTCCGGCTGGTATTGTGAGTACCGTTGCGGGCAGTGCCGGGATCTCCGGCAGCGTCAATGGCACCGGCGCCGCAGCGCGTTTCGTGTGTCCGATCAGCATCGTTGTGGACTCGGCCGGCAATCTCTTTGTTTGTTATCATGAGGATCACACGATCAGAAAAAACACGCCCGCAGGCGTGGTGACCACCTTTGCCGGGAAATCCG
>JAXMIV010000543.1:0-4362 GCA_034377045.1 Prosthecobacter sp.
TTCCAGCGGCACGAACATTTTTGGCCACTTCCTGACAGCAGGTTTATAGTGCAAAATTTGCACTTGAATTGACCGTGAAGTGCATCTCTATTCTTCTCGCATGGAGCCGACAAATATTCACATCCTCGTTTTGGATCGTGACGCGGCTTCGGCTCGCGCAATCCGCAATGCTTTGGCCAGGGTCGGCTACAACGTTGCCGTCGCCTCGCATGAATCCGCGGCATTGCACCTGGCGGCTGGCGAGCTTTTTAATGTGGTGGTCAAATCCTTCGATGCTCAGCGGATCGACGCCGTGGCTCTGATGGAAAAGGTTCGCGGCATCACGCCGGACACGCAATTTATTTTCCTTAGCGACAAGGGCACCATCCACACGGCGGTAGAAGCCATGCGCAAGGGCGCATTCGATTATCTGTCAAAGCCCTTCGATGCAGGTCAATTGGTTGAGTCAATCCGCAAGGCGCTGGATCATCAGGCATTGGTGGCGGAAGACCAGCAGATCAAACTGCGTCTGCGTCGCCGCTCCGATCCTGACATTTTCGCTGGCAGCAGTTCAGCAATCCAGGAAATCAGTCATCTCATCCAGCAGATCGCGCCCACCGACGTGACGGTACTCATTGAAGGAGAGAGCGGCACCGGTAAGGAGGTGGTGGCACGCGCCATTCACGAAAAAAGTCGCCGCAGGCTGCATCCCTTTATCGCGGTGAACTGCGCAGCGTTGCCTGAGAACCTGATCGAAGCCGAATTGTTTGGACATGTGCGTGGCGCTTTTACGGGAGCGGTCAGTGACCGCAAGGGCCGCTTCCAACTCGCCGAAGCCGGTACGCTCTTTCTTGATGAAATCGGTGATCTGTCCAGCAAAGGCCAGGGTGACCTGCTGCGTGTGCTTGAAGACGGCATCTTCCGCCCTGTTGGCAGTCAGAAAGCCGAACGGGCAAATGCTCGCATCATCGCCGCCACAAACAGAGATCTAGAGGCCGAGACTGTCAGTGGAGGGCGGTTTCGCGAAGATTTGTTCTACCGCCTGAACATTGTTTCCATCCGCATGCCGCCGTTGCGAGATCGAGCAGAGGATATTGCTCCGCTGGTCAAGTCATTCACCGAGCATTTCTGCCGCAAACACCGCCGAAGACTGAAGAAGTTTAGCAATGAAGTGCTAAGCCTGTTTCAAACCCTGCGTTGGCCTGGCAACGTGCGGCAGTTGCGCAACCTCGTGGAGCGGTTGGTGGTTACCACACCCGGTTCAGTGATTGGCCTTCAGGAGTTGCCCCCCGTCCTGATCGCCGGGAAAGACCAGCAACAGGGTTTTGTCATACGGGCCGGCATGACGATGGCCCAGGTGGAGGCGGAACTGATCCGTCAAACGCTGCTCAAGATCACCTCCAACCGTGAGAAGGCGGCAAAGGCCCTCGGCATCAGCCGCCGTTCCCTCCAATACAAGATTCAGCGTTATGGGCTCCGGGCGCTTCCAAGAACACAGGAAAGCAGGAAAGGGTCTGGCGTCGAAAGTTGAAGGGTGGACCATTCCTTATTTCTCTGGCCCACGGCGACAGATGGCGGCTGGCCGCAGGTGCTTAAAGTCGCATCGCAAATCGCTGAGAATCAACGCTTAGATTGCCAATATCCCCAAACGGGGTCAAAAAAATCAAAATCCCTTTCGTCAAGCCGGGCGGCTGCCGTCCAAGATTCTGCGCAGGTCGTAATTGACTGAGGAAAGGCGGTGCGGCAAGTAGTGCTGTGAGTCCCTTTTGCGAAAGGCGCTGCTTCTGACGCCCTCTCATGAAAATCCCTGCCGCCAGCGCCTCCAGCCCTGTTTTCCCTTTTGACCTGATCCGCGCCGACCTCGAAAGCGTGGAAAAGGCCCTGCGGGACCAGGCGCGCGCCTTTGATCCGGCCGTGGAAGGCTATGTCAACTATGTCTGCCAAGCGTCAGGGAAGCGCATCCGGCCAGCTTTGGCCCTTATGGCCGGCGGTGCGACGGGCGGCAAGACTGCGGAGCATACCCGGCTTTCGGTGATCCTGGAACTCGTCCATATCGCCTCCCTGGTGCATGACGACATCATGGACGGCGCGGATGTGCGGCGCGGTCTGCCCACCGCTGCGGCGAAATGGGGCAGCGCCTTGAGCGTTCTGCTGGGAGATGCTCTTTTCGCTTACGCTCTGGAACTCGCCACCGAGTTTGAGGATGTCTATGTCTGCCGGGCCATCGCCAAGGCCTCCCGGGACGTGTGCAGCGGGGAAATCCTGCAAACCCAGCGGCGGTTCGACCTGAATCTCTCGGTGCCGGACTACTTGCGAATGATTGAAATGAAGACGGCGGCGCTGTTTGCGGCGGCGGCAGGCTTGGGCGCGCGGCTCAACGGCGTGCCGAAGCCCGTGGAGGCAGCGCTGCACAGTTTCGGCATGAAACTGGGCACGGTGTATCAAATCTACGACGACTGCCTGGATCTGGTGGGCGATGAAAAGAAGGTGGGCAAGACGCTGCGCACGGACTTAGCGAAGGGCAAATTGACCCTGCCGGTGCTTTACCTCCTGATGGAAGCGACCGATGCGCAGAAGCAGAAACTGAACCGGATGCTCCTGAAGGGAGAGCCGATGGATACCGGAATCCTGGCGGGGATCGCCGATTATGAGGGGGCGATCGAGCGGGCGGTGAATTTTGCCCAAAACATGCTTGGAGAGGCGCGGGCGGATCTCATTTGTCTCGGGGATTCTCCCTACAAGGAGGCCTTTGAAGGCATCGCAGAATACCTGCACGCGCTGCTTGGCAATTGCCGGGCGCCGCACTGAGGGCGGGGGATCGGGATCGCTGCCGCCACCATTCCGGCTTGCCAGTGCCGCGGGCCGCTGCTAAATCCACATCTGCTATGGCTAAAATCCAGTACACCACCCCCGATGGCACCAGCGGCGAAGTCGAACTGACGGCTGACCGCATGAGTCTGGGCCGTGAAGACGATAATCTGCTCGTCATCAATGATTCTTCGGTATCCAGCCACCATGGTGAAATCGTTCACGAAGGCGGCGAGTGGATCTTGACGGATCTGGGCTCCACCAACGGCACCAAGGTGGGCGGCGAGCGCGTGGATCGCATCGAACTGGCCCATGGCGGCAGTTTTACCCTGGGCAGTGTGGATTGTGTTTTTGTCGGCGATTACGTCGAGGAGGCGGCCGCCCCGGCTTTCAGCGCCCCGGCGCGCACGATGACCACCACGGGTGGCTACGGTGCGACGGCCATCGACCGGAGCCGCCGGAGCGACTTTGGCCCGAAAGCGAAGGAAAAGAATCCCGGTAACGGATTGCTGATGACGCTGGGTGTGTTAGGTCTGTTGGCGTGTGGCGCTGCGGTCTTCATGTTTAATCAAATGAGCGCCTGAAGGACCGGCTAGGTCGCTTGGTCAAAGCGATCCTGGGGGCTGAACGGCCGCCGATCCTGTTTCTCTGTTTTTAACCCAATGCGGCATCGCGCCGCGATTCGAAAGAAATGTCCAATACCATTGTTGTCGGCGCCCAGTGGGGCGATGAAGGAAAGGGGAAGATCGTCGATTACCTCACGGAGCATACGGATGTCGTCGTCCGCGCCGCGGGCGGGAACAACGCCGGGCATACCGTGATCAACGGTGGTACGAAGTACATTCTCCACTTGATCCCCAGCGGCATCCTCTGGCCCGGCAAAATGTGTGTCATTGGCAACGGCGTGGTCATGGACCCGCTGGGTCTGCTTGAGGAAATGGCGAAGCTGCGCAGCCAGGGTGTCACCATCTCCCCCGAGAATCTTTTGATCAGCGAAACCGCGCACCTCGTGATGGCCTATCACCGGGGCCTGGACAAGGCGCGCGAAGCGAAGCGTGGGGACAAGAAGATCGGCACGACCGGGCGCGGCATCGGTCCCGCCTATGCGGACAAGGTGGAGCGCGGCGGCCTGCGCGCCATTCTGCTGACCCAGCCGGAGATTTTGGCGGTGGAGTTGCGTGAGCGCATCATCATGCACAATGAGACTCTTCGCGCCGCCGGCGTGGATGAGGTGCCGGTCGAGGAAACGGTCGCGCAGGTCTTGGAGGCCGCGAAGATCCTGGCCCCTCACATTACGAATACGGCGGTCTATTGTCACGATGCGATCAAGGCTGGCAAGAGCCTGCTTTTCGAAGGCGCGCAGGGCACCTACCTGGACATCGACCACGGCACCTACCCATTTGTCACCAGTTCCAACACCACCGCCGGCGGCGCCTGCACCGGTTCCGGTGTGCCGCCGCGCATGATCGACAAGGTCGTGGCCGTGGCGAAGGCGTACACCACCCGCGTCGGCAGCGGTCCTTTCATCACGGAAAATGAGGACATTGGCGACATGCTGCACAACATGGGCCGCGA
>JAXMIV010000544.1:0-4126 GCA_034377045.1 Prosthecobacter sp.
GGACCTAGATGCAGGCATTCAATCCGTTTCAATTACAGAGGATGGTAGATCAACGCTGTATGACAATAGCGATGAGTTAAAGGAAATACAGGATAAGCTGAGATCGGGATCTCTGTCGAACTCCGAGATATCCGACAAAGTGCTAATGGCAAACAGAAGGGATGTTGGCTATATAGCTATAAAATCAGCGGATGATGTTTGCTCTTTTTCTCTCTCACGAATTGAGGGTGGAAGCATTTACTGTATCAGAGTGAATGACTTCGGCCCTGGGGCGCGGGGGGCTTCCTTATTTTTTTTGCGGTTTGAATTGTTGAAGGTGCCCGCCGAGCAATGACCGCAATTTAGGAGCCAATAAACTCGCGGCAAGCTTCTCGAACTTCGGCAGACCAGAGCCCCCTTTTACCTCCTCAAAATCACAAAAAAGCATTTGCGTTTTGAGTGGTTATTCCCCCAAGTTCCCGATGTACTATCACGTGCGTTCGGTGTTGGAATTGGCGGCTTTGACCGCCACGGAAAAAATGGTTCTCGTGGCCCTCGCGGACATGGCTGATGAGGAAGGCAAATGCTGGCCGTCCCTGGCGACTTTGATCGCTCGGACGAGCCTTTCTGACCGCTGCATTCAGCGCTCGCTGCGGCGCATCCCGGCGGAGTTTTTGGTGATGCAACCAGGCGCGGGCCGGCACCGCACCACGCTCTATCAACTGCGCCTGCCACTGCCGGAAACGGTGACCCTGAGTCCCAAAACCCCGAACGTCAGTCCCAAAACCCCGAACGTCAGTCCACAAACCCCGACCGTGGTTCCCCCAAAGCACCAAGAAGCACCAATCAAGAGACCAGGAAGAGACCAAGAAGCACCCATCCTGCCTTTTGCTTCGCCTGTTTTTGCTGAGGCTTGGCAGTCCTGGCAAACCCATCGCAAGGAACTCCGCAAACCCTTAACCGCCGTTTCGATGCAGGCGCTGTCCAAGCAGTTCCAAACCATGGGCGAACCCCGCGCCATCGCCGCAATCCAGCATTCCATCGCCCACGGCTGGCAGGGCTGTTTCGAACCTGCGCCACCCAAAGACGCCAAACCCCTGCAGCGCCCCGGCGAAATCCCCAGCGTCCACCTCAAGCTCAAAGACGTCTTCCGCGACCGCAGCATCGACCCTTGAATGGTTCAAAGGAGGGTCACACGGATGCCTTCGGTGCCGTCGGCGGGGTAGTTGGTTTCGTAGTTGTGGGTGCCTTGAAGTTCGGCGTTGTCCCAGTCCTCGTTGAATTCGGTGCGGTAGTTGAAATGGAGGCGGCGATTGGTGTTGTTCGGCGCAAACTCGAGGATACGGGCAATGGTTTCGGGGCTCGGATGCTGGTGGCTGACGCCATTCGTGGAGATGAGGTAGTCGGTGCAGTCCACATAGGCCAGCAACTCGGGGCTGGTGTTGGGCTTGCCGCCGTGATGGGAGAGCTTGAAGGCGTCCACACGGGCCAGGGGATCCCCCGTGGTGTCGCACCACTGTTTCAGGCCGGCACGCACGTCAGAGGGAAAAGCATCGCCGGTCAGCAGGGCGCGTTTGCCGCCAAACTCGAGGATGAAGGCGATGCTGCTGCCGTTGTTGACGGCGGTGTCTTCCTTGAACGGCGCGTTGGCCAGGGCCCCCACGTTTGGTGTGCCGAGAACGCCGATGTCGTGCTCGGGCTCTTCCAGTTCGCCATCGAAGACGAGGTCGGGATCCAGTTGTTTGTCGATGAAATAATCATGCCAAGCCTTGGCCAGCTTTTGAAGGCGGTTTGGCGTGGGTCCCAGCAGCGTCACCTGCATGCCGCCTGGGAGAAGAATGACTTGCGGGGTTTCGTCCGCTTGCACCACCGCCGCTTTGCCGTCAAAGGCCTGATTTTGCGGCAGGCCGTGCAGTTCAACCAAGGCATCCAGTTTTTCGCCTTCCATGAATCCGAGGACGCCGGGATCGAGATCCAAATAGTCTTTGATCTGATCCCAGCCGTTGAACCAGACGTCGCCAATACGCAGGCCCGGGAGCGGTGCTCCGAACAGCTTCAGGAGGCCGCGGATGTGGTCCAGGTCGATGTGGGTGCAGACGACGAGTTCGAGGGTACGGTCCGCCTCCGGCAGATCCCCGAGCTTGGCGATCAGGTGCTCGTAAGTGGGATTCAGGCCGCCGTCCACGAGGATGCGATGGCTGGCATTTTCGTCGCCGTATTCAATCCAGAGACAATCGCCGTAGCTGGCGGGGAGCATTTCGATGCGGAAGTGGTTAGGCATGGGTTGAAGCGGGTTCAGGGGGAGACAGTGGCCTTGGTCAGAATCCAGTCGGCATCGCCATAAGCCGTCAGGGCCAGGGCGATGAGATTGCCGCGCCGAACGCATTCGACGCGCAAATCACGCATGAACTCGCCAAACGAGATGGGGCCGGGCTGGCTGAGAGCCAGGCCCAGGCGCTCCATGAAAAGCTCAAGGAAGGGTGCGGCGTGCTTGACGTGGACGAGGGAACCAGAGCCGATGACAATGGCGGCGCGGCATTTTTTGAAACTCGCGCTGATGGATTCAAAGGGGACGTCGCCCGCCGTGCCGGTGTGGCAGCCGAGCACGAGGGCCAGCGGATGATGGCTCTCGGTGCCGCCCACGACTTCGATGTCCACCTGGCCGGAGAGGAGGGATAAATCATCGCCGATCTGGAGCTTGCGGACTTTGCCACCGGGGTAGGCGAGCTCGGTGTGAACGATCAGCAACAGGCTATCCGGCGTTGGCTGGTCCTTGATGGCCAGCCGCCACGCGTCCCAGGTCGTGACAAGAGTGGCAGGGTTGAGGCAGACCTTGGAGGCTGCACTGGCGAGGCGGTCCATGCCCTTGCCGGCGCCGAGAACCTTGTCCACCGGGCTGGCGCCTGCCATGAGTGTCCGGCTCAGCAGCGGCAGGCTGGTGCGGTTTTCCATGGGCTCCGCCTGGAGGAAGTAGCTGTCCTCCAACTTCTTCTTGAAATCCAGATGGTAGGCATGCCGCTCAATGACACGTGAGAGACCCCAAAAGCGGGAGGGGCAGAAGTGGGTTTTGGCGGGCGCCTGACTACACTTGCGGTTAGTCAGGCAATCCTGCCAGGTGGGGCACAGGGCGGCATCCACATTGGGCTGCACGGGGCTTTGATAAATGAACTCCACCGGGATGCGTTCACCTTCGATTTTGGAAAAGACCTGAATGGCGCGGCTGTCATTGGCCAGGTAGCCGTGCTCGTCGGAGTCGGTCAGCTTGCCGTAAAAGGGGTGGAACTCGATGGCCAGCTTGCGCAGCAGGCCGATACCCTCCGCATTAAGCGCGCCGGTGCCGAAAAAGGCATCCGGCGCCTGAGCCAGGGCATCCAAAAACCTGTCAGCCATCCCTGCCAGGTCGGGAAAGCCGTCATGGCTGCTGAGGCTGACACCACGGTCCGTGAGGCGGGTGACGGCAGGCGTTCCGGCCTGGGTTTCATTGAAGACAAACGAGGCGGCAAAATTGGTTGGGCCCTGCAAGCCGGAGAATCTCTGGCGGCCGGTGCATTCGGGGAGAAATGTGACCGCCTCGCCGCGCTTTCTCTTCGCAAGGGTGGTGGGACCGGAGAGGCGGCCGGTTTGCAGGATGCGGTTGCGATAGCTGATGAAAATTCGCGCCTCATAATATTCCGCGTCCGCGGGGACGTGGAAGAAGAAGGAGTACGGGGCCGTGGCATCGTGGCGCCGCAGCAGCATCTGAGTGCGCTGGGCTTTCTGGCCGCCAGCCAGAGGGAGGAAATGCAGGTCGAGCAGGTATTCTTCCAGATCCTGCGGCAGTTCGTGCTCAGGAACCGGGATGGAGAGGGATAAGGCGCCGTTGTCCTTAGTACGGGGTCCGATGTGTACATCGACCCCGTGATCGCTGCCGCACTTGAAGCGGGGTAGGGACCGTGCAGTGAGAGATTTCGGCGGTTTTTCACCCACATAAGGCACAGCGTGAAGGAATCGCGGCACGGAGGTATTGACCCCGGCATCACTGGCGGCCTTGGTCACTTCAGCGGTGACCGTACCGCCATGCAACTCAGCGCTGAAGGCCTCCGGATCATCCTTGAAGGCCATCAACCCGTCCGCCACGGCCTCCATGAGAGGCGCGTCTGGTGCTGGC
>JAXMIV010000545.1:0-4744 GCA_034377045.1 Prosthecobacter sp.
CCATGTGGACCATGTGGACCATGTGGACCTGTGGACCTGTGGACCATGTGGACCATGTGGACCATGTGGACACGCCCACGGGCTCCACCTCCCACTTCACATTCCTTTGCCCTCCATTCCTTTGCCACAAATCAATAATTCCGCCCTCCCCACGGAACCAAAATGGGAATCGAGCGGAGCGAGAAAGCCAGCCGCAGGCTGCCCGCAGGGCGAGAACGAGGGTGGCGAGGACGAGGCAACTTCGATCCCCATGGGGATCGCCATCCCCACGAATTCGCCCTCACAATCCCTTGATTTTCAATGCCCTACCCCCAAGAACCGGAAAATGGGGACAAAAAACGAAACCATCCCCATCTTGAAGCGACATTCCTGCCCCCTCCCCATTGCCCCCTTCCCCCAAAACCACCGCAAACCATTGCCAACCACCGCAAACGGCGGCGCAGCCACCCCTTGCCCTTGCCGCATACGTAATATGCCAGTAGAACATCCCCATTGAAAATACCGTCCCCAGTTCCAATGCCCGTCACCACCTCTGCTCCGACACGCCGCGTCAATGTCCGCACCCCGGAAGTCATGGAGCGCGTCCAGGCTGAGGTCGAGACCCACTACCGCAGCGCCCTGGTGGAAACCATCCGCTCCTCAGGCGGCGAGCTGACCGTGGGCAACACCACCGTCCGCCTCGCCCGCGACTTCGGCTTCTGCTACGGCGTCGAGCGCGCCATCGACCTCGCTTACGCCGCGCGGCGTGTCTTTGCCGACCGGCGTGTGTTCCTTTTGGGCGAAATCATCCACAATCCCGAGGTCAACCGCCAGATCCAGGAGATGGGCATCATCAGCATCCCCGTCGGCAAGCACGAGGAAGAAGTGGCGAAACTGACCAACGAAGACGTCATCATCGTGCCCGCCTTCGGCGCCGAGACCAAGCTGATGGACCTCATCTCCGAACGCGGCTGCCTGGTCGTGGACACCACCTGCGGCGACGTCATGAGCGTCTGGAAGCGCGTGCGCGCCTACTCCAAGAGCGGCTTCACCTCCCTCATCCACGGCAAGGCCAGCCATGAGGAAACCCGCGCCACCTCCTCCCGCGCCTTCGGCGGCGCCGGCAACGGCCATTTCCTCGTCATCCTCACCCTCGCCGATGTCGACTACGTCTGCGACTACATCCGCCACGGCGGCGACAAGGCCGCCTTCCTCGACCGCTTCAAAGGCGCGTATTCCGAGGGTTTTGACCCCGATCTGCACCTGCGCCAGATTGGCGTGGCCAACCAGACCACCATGCTGAAATCCGAGACCGAAGAGGTCCAGCGCCGCATCCAGCAGGCGCTGATCGATCGCGACGGCCCGGAAGCCGGCCCGCGCAATTTTCAGGTTTTCGACACCATCTGCGGCGCCACCCAGGAGCGTCAGGACTCCCTGTTTGGCCTGCTCAAAGAGCCCCTGGACATCCTCCTCGTCGTCGGCGGCTACAACAGCTCCAACACCACCCACTTGGTGGAAATCGGCGAGCAGCAGTTGCCCACCTTCTTCATCCGCACTGCGGAGTGCCTCATCAGCCTGGAACAGATCATCCACTTCGATCTCCACCTCAAAGCCGAGAAAGCCAGCTACTCCGCCAAGCTCGCCAGTTCGGCCCCGATCATCGTCGGCATCACCGCCGGCGCCTCCTGCCCCAACAACCTGATCGAAGACACCATCCTGCGCGTTTTCAAGCTGCGCGGCATCCCTGAGGAGCAGGTGCGGATAGCCGTGGAAGGCGGTCGGCAGGCCTGAGTCGTCGCCACCTTTTATTCAAAGATTAATTCGCTGATATTCAATAAATTGTGTGCATTATCAACGTAAATAAAGTAATTTAGTTTCACCCACTTCATGAGCGCTCCCACCAAGGTCAAACGCCCCTCCTCGATCACGGTGGAGGAGTTCTTCACGACCAACGAGAAATCCCTAAAGTTGCGCTTGGTAGGGAGCGATGTCGGCTACAGCCGCAAAATCCTGGAACCTTCCGTGAACCGGCCTGGTTTGGCCATCTCCGGCTTTTTCACCTATTTCGCGTATAAACGCGTGCAGGTCATCGGCAATTCGGAGTTGTCGTTCCTGGAGGGCTTGGAACCCTCCATCTGCGCGGCCCGTTTCAGCCAGCTCTGCACTTGGGACATTCCCTGCCTGGTGGTCGCCCGCGGCCACAAGCTGCGGACGGAGTTGGTGCAAATCGCCAATCAGGCGGGCATCTCCGTCTTCCAGACCAGCATGATCACGATGAAGTTCATCAATGCCGCCACCATCAAGCTGGAGTGGGCCTTCGCGCCGACCCTGCTCTTGCACGGCTGCATGGTGGATGTCCAGGGCATCGGCCTTCTCATTCAGGGCAGCAGCGGCTCCGGCAAAAGCGAAAGTGTCATCGGCCTCCTGCAGCGCGGCGCCAGCCTCGTGGCGGATGACGCTGTCCGGCTCAGGCTGATTGAAGATCGGGAAGTCGTCGCCTCCGCGCCGGAGATCACCCGCAACATGATTGAAATCCGCGGCCTCGGCATCCTCAACGTCGCCGCGCTCTTTGGCATCGGCGCCGTGCGCATGAGCAAGCGCCTGGACCTGATCGTCAACCTCGTCCACATCCAGGAATCTGAAGAGTTGGAGCGGGTCGGCGCGGAGGAGCAGAAAGTGGACCTGATGGGGCAAGCCATTGGCAAAGTCGACATTCCTGTGGCACCCGGCCGTGATGTTGCTGGCTTGATCGAACTGGCTGCGCTAAACTACAAGCTGCGCACTTTTGGTTACAACAGTGCCATTGAGTTCGATCAAAGATTGTTGAAAAGAATGGCCGACGATCAATTAGGTTAATCACATTCCCGCAACTTAAACCGGCAAAGACGACCCGTGCACAAAGACCTCACAATCTGCAACAAGATGGGCATGCATGCGCGGCCGGCGGCGCAGTTCGTCAAGCGTGCCAATAAGTACAAGTGCGAAGTCTGGGTGGAAAAGGATGAAGAGCCCGTCAATGGCAAGAGCATCATGGGCCTCATGATGCTCGCCGCCGGCCATGGTGAGACCATCAAAATCACCACTCAGGGCGTGGATGCGGAAGCCGCCATGGCTGACTTGGAAGAACTCGTCAAATCCGGCTTTGGCGACGGCGAGTGACCGGCCCTATTCACCATGTGCAGCGCCCCCGCCCGTATTCATTGCCGGGAGCGCCTTGCGCATGGCCGCACACGCATTTTGGGCCTCGTCTGGCTGCTGTTCCTGGCCGCCGGTTGTTCCACCAAACCAGTCGCTGTTCACGAGCCCTATTGGCCGTCGTGGGCTACTGGTGTGGAGCGGCAGATTGGCAATCACCTGGCCACCGCCGCGGCGGCGTGGGATGCCCTCACCGTGGCCCCCGTTGACAGCGCCGAATACAAGCGGGCCGAGGCCACCTATGAGTATGCCGTTGCCGAAGTGCTAAAGGATTGCAGCCGCCGCCAACTGCCAAAACGCTGGGAAAATGGCTATGTTTACCCCGCCAAATCCGGCCGCTACGCCCTCGACTTTCCGCTCGAGGACGACGATGCGAAAGAAATCTCCGCCCACTCGCTGGACCGCCTGCGCCTGGCGGATACCGTTAACCTCGGCCTGAGCAAGGCCACCAGCGAAGAGGGCCTGGGCGTGCCCGTGGTCGGCCAGATGATGCGCACCAGTGAAGCGGCGGCCAAACAGCCCATGCTACCGCTCAACGGCGGTCAATTAACCCTGACGGCGATCATCGACTTTGCGCCACGCCCGGCTGCCAAAGACCAGCCACGCCGGGGCACCCTTCATCTCTTCAATCCTCTGCATGAGACGCGGGTCCCTCTCGCCGGTCGCCGGGTGGCCCTCGCCGCCAACTACACCCCTGCCAAAAAGCTCGCCCTCAAGGACGGCTTTCTCCGGCGCTTCACCCTCGTCGGCATGTTGTGGCCCGCCAAGATCGTTGGCGATTGTCGCCTCTACCTTCTCGACCCCTACGATCCCAAACGCATCCCCATCGTCTTCGTTCACGGCATCCTGTCCAATCCCCACATTTGGTACAACACGGTCAATGCCATCAATGCCGATCCCGAATTGCGCGCCCGCTACCAACCCTGGTACTTCCTCTATCCCAGCGGCCTCGATGTACCCTATTCCGCCGAGAAACTGCGCAAGTCCCTCATCGACGCCCGCAACACCCTCGACCCGGATCACAACGATCCCGGCATGAATCAGATGGTCCTCGTCGGCCACAGCATGGGCGGCCTGCTCTGCCGTTTGCAGACGATTGATTCCGGTGATCTTTTTTGGCAGTCTTGTTTCAACTGCCGTCCGGACCAACTCAAACTTTCCCCCGAAACCCGCCGGCTGCTCACCTCCTCCCTGCAATTCAAAAAGCAGCCCTACGTCCGCCGCCTCATCTTCATCTCCACGCCTCATCGGGGCAGCAGCATCGCCGACATTCACCTGATCTATCGGCTTCGGCACCTCATCAGCCTGCCGGTGGAATCGGTGCTGTTGACGAAGGAAGTGCTCACCGGCAATGCCACCGCGCTCACACCGCAGATTCGTGCGTGGGGCAGTTATGCTTTCCTCAGCCTCGGCTCCCTCTCGCCCAAGCATCCCTACTTTCAGGCCCTCAACGGTGAGCCCATTCCCGTGCCGCATCATTCCATCATCGCCCGCATCGGCCGCAAACCGCTGGAACAAAGCAGCGACGGCGTCGTTCCCTACCAAAGCTCCCACCTCGACACCGGCACCG
>JAXMIV010000546.1:0-3904 GCA_034377045.1 Prosthecobacter sp.
CTTTGGGCGTTGGGCAGGGGTTGGAATTCGACTTCCAGGGCGGTGGGGTTTTTGATGCGGCGGGTGACGCCGTCGGTGGCGTTTAGGGGGTGGTCTTTGAGGTGGAGCTCGGTCGTCCACTTGTCGCGGCCTTTGAGTTTCACGGCGTAGTGGATGTGCGGGCAGCGGCCGGTGTAGGCGACGGGTTTGAGGGTGCGGAAAAGGTACTCGCCCGTGGCGCCGGTGAGGAAGCGGCCATAGCCCTGGAAGTTTTTGTCCTGGCTCGCTTTGTCACCGCCGCTTTGGCTGTGGATGTAGGTGCCGTGGATGTCGGCCTGCCAGATTTCGACAATCGCATTGCGCAACGGTTCGCCATCCGGCCCGAGGACGCGGCCGCTGACGTAGCTGATCTCACCGACCGCAGGCGTGAGGGCGTCGTTGATGGTGATGAGGTCGTTGTCGGTATCGAGCGGCAGGTGGTCGGGATAAAACGGGCCGAAACCAACGGCGGGTGTCTGCGTCAGAGCGGCGGCAAAAGCGCCCGGGGCGGTGAAGATCACGCTGCTGAGACCGAGGCTGTGGATGAACTGACGGCGGCTGGTGGGTGCGGTGTTCATGGTTAGAAGAACACGGCTCGCAGGGGCATTCGTCAAGGGAGAAGGTGGGCAATGGAGTGCAAAGGAATTTTGAATTTGTCATTCATTCCTCTGCCTTTCTTTCCGGTTTCCGTGTGTTCTGTGTATTCCGTGGTTGTGCCTCAGGGATTGGGATATCCAAGACGGATCAACTACGGAAGACACTGTATACACGGAAGGGGGGATGATCCAAACCATCTGTCACTCATTCCTTTGCCCAACATTCCTTTGCCATGACTCTGGGATTCCTGGCGGCGTGCTTCGCTGCTCACGGCGGAGCGGGAGGGCTACTTTTCGGCGGCGACGCGTTCGGCTTCTTGGGCTAGGCCGATGTCGAGGACGGTGATGCCGCCTTGGCTGTGGGTGGAGAGGGCGACCTTCACTTTGCGCCAGCCGACTTGGAGGTCGGGGTGGTGATTGGCCTTTTCGGCCACCAGGGCAAGGCGGTCGACGAAGTGGATGCCGTCGAGGTAGGTGGGGAAGGCGTAGGTTTTAAACAATGCGGCCCCTTCCACGGCCCACCCAGGCAGGTTGATGAGGGCGGCTTCGATGGCGGGTGCGGGCAGCAGGTTGTTCGGCATTTCGTTTTAAACAACGTCTGCCGTTTTCACCTTGGCCGTGTGATATTTCAATCCTTGGGCGGTTAGGCGAGCCGTGGGAGCGGGCCAGGGAGGTGACTTTGGAGTCGAGCCTTTAGGCGATCAGCAGGGGTGGCGAGGCTGCAGACGCGCAATGATCGGCTAAAGCCTGCACTCCAAACTCGGTGGCGGCGGGGCTGGGACTTTTGGCGGAACAGCATCGAACTAGACCGCCCGGAATCCGTGGGTGTCGGCGAGTTTCAGGCAGTCGGCGACGGGGAGGAGGCCCTGGGAGGGGGTGGGGTGGCGCAGGCAGGCGGCGGCGGTGCAGACGGCGAGGCGGAGGCAATCGGCGGTGGGCCAGCCTTCATGCACGCCGTGGAGGTACCCGGCGGCAAAGGCGTCCCCGGCCCCGGTGGCGCCGGCGATGAAGTTGGGCGGCAGGTTCAGGGAACCCTGATGGGTGACGGTGCCATCGCGATCGGCGACGACGGCCCCGGCTTCGAAATGAATGACGACCTGGCGGCTGACGCCCTTGGCCAGCAGCGCCCGTGCGGCCGCGCTGACGGCGGCGATGTCGACGGGGGAGGTCTTGAGATTGACGCCCGCGACCTTGCCGGCTTCGACTTCGTTGATGACGAGGTAATCGGTAAAGGGCAGGGCGGCTTCGGCGATCTGGCGGAAGTCGGGGTTCTCGGTGCTGACGATGTCGACGCTGGTGAGCAGGCCCGCCCGCTTGGCGGCGGCGAGGACGCGGCTGGCGACGGTGCCGCCATCGGGCAGGAGGCGGTCCATTTCATCCAGGAGCATGAGGTAGCCGAGGTGGAACAGGCGTGCCTGGGTGCGGCTGAAGTCGAAATCGGCCTCACCCAGCAGGGCATTGGCGCCGCGCTGGTGGAAGAAGGTGCGCCGGCCGGTGGTGGCGACGGTCATCGCGTCGGTGTAGGAGGTGGGGGCGCGGTCGGTCTGGCGCAGTTGGGTGATGTCGATGCCGGCGGCCTGGCAATCGCGCAGGATCCAGTCGCCATTGGCGTCTTTGCCAACGAGGCCCGCGGCTTCCAGGGGATAGGCGGCGCCCATGGCGGCCAGGTCTTTGAGGACGTTGTAGGGCCCGCCACCGTTGCTGGAGGCCTCCGAACGGATGCTGGCCAGCATGTCCTGCTCCGGGTAGGCTTCGATGATCTTGACGTAATCGATGATGAAATTGCCGCCTCCGAGAAGGCCGTTGCGTTGAGACATGCGGGAGCAGGGGTTGATAGTTGAGAGAAGATGGTGGATAGAGGCGGAAAGGATACGCGGCGTGGGCGGGCGGTTTCTTATCGCAGATTGACACCACGCGCCAAGCCTTCAATCTCTCAATCCAACCCCCTTTCCCCCCATGCACTCCTCCATTGAACTGAAACGCGAAGTCGAAGCGGTCCAAATCCCCAGCGGCGATGTCGTGAAACTGCCGGTGGGCGTGAAGGTGATCATCACCCAATCCCTGGGCGGCACGTACACGGTGGCGACGGATTTCGGGCTGGCGCGCATTTCCGCGAAGGATGCGGACGCGCTGGGGATCGAGCCGGATGCGCCGAAGAAGGACGATCACAGCAGCTCCTCGAACATCCCCGCCGCCGTGGGCGACCTGGAAATGGAAGTGTGGAACCAGCTGAAAAACGTCTACGACCCCGAGATCCCGGTGAATATCGTCGATCTGGGCCTAGTGTACGATTGCCGGGTGGTGGAGTTTGAGGAGGGCAAGAAACGCGCCGAAGTGAAGATGACGCTGACGGCCCCCGGCTGCGGCATGGGCCCAACGATCGCCGCCGACGCGCAGAGCCGGATCATGTCGATCGAAGACATGGACGACGCCGCGGTGGAGCTGGTCTGGGAACCGGCGTGGAATCAGAACATGATCAGCGTCGAAGGGAAGATGAAGCTGGGGATGATTTGAGGGGGGGATTACTCGATGCTTACGCTTGAACAAGTCCAAGAGCTGCTGACGTCGACGGAAGCCGACCGAATTGAGCGCACCGTCTCGACGAGGGACACGGACAAGTTCCGGGAGGCCATCTGTTCGTTCTCCAACGACATGCCGGGGCACGGAAAGCCTGGCTATCTCCTGATCGGAATCAACGACGATGGTTCGCTCAATCCCAATGTGGCCATCACGGACGAACTACAGCAACAGTTCGCCTCCTACCGGGATGACGGTCAAATTCTACCGCAGCCGATGGTTTCCGTTTTCAAACAACCCTATCCGAGTGGAGGTGAGTTTCTGGTGGTAGAGGTGCAGCCGAGTGATCTGCCCCCAGTGCGTTACCGTGGCCGCGTACATATCCGGGTAGGTCCACGCAAGGCGCATGCAAGTGAATCGGAAGAGCGTCGATTGAGCGAGCGACGGAGCGTGCATTTCCGCACCTTTGATGCAGGCCCCTGTCTTGGCTCAACCCTTGACGACCTGGACCTGGACGCCTTTCAAAACACGTACCGGCGCCAAGCAGTTGACCCCGAAGTGATTCGCGAAAATGAACGAGGCATCGAGCAGCAACTCGCCGCGCTGAGGTTCTACAATCCTGCGAAGGCCTGCCCCACAAATGCCGGTGTGATCGTCTTTGGCAAAGATCCACTCAACTTTTTCCCAGGCGCCTACGTTCAGTTCGTCCGTTATGACGGTGAAACGCTCGCGGACGATCCGGTCGAGCAGAAGCAATTCACGGGAAGCTTGAT
>JAXMIV010000547.1:0-3005 GCA_034377045.1 Prosthecobacter sp.
GGATCACCCCATGTTTGATGATCCCGTGATCATTGTCGCCCATGATCTGACGCCGTCAGACACGGTTCAGTTAGACCGCAGCAAGGTGCTCGGCTTCGCCATCGAAACCGGCAGCAGCAATTCCCACGCCGCCATCATCGCCCGCTCCCTGGGCCTGCCCGCCGTCGTCCGCCTGCATGGCATCCGCGAGGAATTGCACTCAGGCGATTCCGTACTTCTGGACGGCGACGAAGGCGTCCTCATCCTCAACCCCACTCACGAAACCCTCGCGCGCTTCCGTTCCCGCGAAGAAGAGGCCGAAGAGCGTGAAGACGCCCTGATGGCCGAACGCCACGAACCTTCCGTGACTTGTGATGGCCGCACCATCGTCGTTTGCGCCAATGCCGAATTTGTTGAAGAAGTGGGGGCGATCCGCGACAGCGGTGCGCAGCACGTGGGTCTCTTTCGCACCGAATTCCTGCATCTCGAAAACCCCGATGGTTCAGAGGAATGGCTCACCGAATGTTACTCCCAGGTCGTTCGCGCCATGCGGCCCGGCCAGGTGATTTTCCGGACGTTGGACATCGGCGGCGACAAGGTCGAAGGCGCCTCAGCGGACCCGGAACCGAATCCATTCCTGGGCTGGCGTGGCATCCGTGTCTCCCTGGGCATGCGGGACCTCTTCCGGCGCCAATTGCGCGCCATGCTCCGTGCCTCCGCTCATGGCCGCGCCGGCATCATGTTCCCCATGATCTCCGGTGTTGACGAAGTGCGCGAAGCCAAAGCCGTGCTCGAAGAATGTGCCCAGGAACTCATCGCCGAAGGCTACCCCATTCCCAATGAGATCGAAATCGGCGCCATGATCGAGATCCCCAGCGCCGCCCTCTCCGCCGATCTGATCGCCGCGGAGGTGGACTTCTTCAGCATCGGCACCAACGACCTCACCCAGTACACCCTCGCGGTGGACCGCTTGAACGAGCGCGTCTCTTATCTCTACGAGTCCACTCACCCTGCGGTCATCCGCCTCATCGCCATCACCATCCAGGCCGCGCACAAGGCCGGCATCCGTGTCTGCCTCTGCGGTGAAATGGGTTCCGATCTCGAGCTCACGCCGTTGCTCCTTGGCATGGGCCTGAATGAAATCAGTGTTGCCGTCGGCCAGGTCGCCCGCGTCAAACACGCCGTCCGCCGTCTGCACGCCGGCCAATGCGAAGTCCTCGCCCAGGCGGCGCAAAAACTTCCCACCGGCGCCGCCATCCGCGAGCTTAGCCGCACCATCGCCCGGGATCGTTATCCGGAGTTGTTTGATTGAGCGGCCTAACAGGATCACCAGCACCTCGCCAAACTCACCTAACAAAGGTTGCAGAGTAAGCCATGTTGAGGCGGATCGTCTCACTTGCCAATGCAGAACGAGGAAAAAATCACGTCCAGCACCTGCTCGACATCGACTTGGCCAACAACCTCGCCCAGAGCTTGAAGGGCTTCGCGCAGGTCAAGGGCAACGTACTCCGGGGCTTCGGCGCGCCGCAGGGCGGTGCGGGCGGCGGTGACGTGGGTGACGATGCGTTCGAAGCAGGATTTGTGGCGGGCGTTGATGGCGATGGGGTGATCCGCTTGCATCGTTCCTGAGGCCATCACCACGGCGCGGATCGCGTCCCGTAGTTCGGGCACGCCGCTGCCAGTGACACAGGACAGGGCCACCCCTGCTTGCGACTGCCATGAGGTATCCACACCCAGGTCGGCCTTGTTAAAAATCACGATGCGCTTCGCCTGCGCCTCCGCTGGCAAGGTGACGCGATGTGCCGCAGGCGCCGGCAGGCTGGCGTCGACCACTTCCAAAATGAGATCGGCGCGCTCCAGTTCATGCTGCGTCCGTTCCATGCCCGCGCGTTCGATGGCGTCGCTGCTTTCATGCAGGCCCGCCGTATCCACCAGGCGCAGCGGAATGCCATGCACCTGAATGATTTCTTCGATGGTATCCCGCGTCGTGCCGGCGGTGGGGCTGACGATGGCCCGCTCAAAGCCTAACAAGAGGTTCAATAAACTTGATTTGCCAACGTTCGGCTCGCCACAGATGACGGTGCGCGCGCCGTGCCGCAAGATGCGCCCCTGTTCGGAGGTGGCGATCAGCCGCCCTGCCCTTTCCAGCACCGCGTCCATGCGCGCCATCAGCGCCGCGCCGGTATCCGGAGAGATGTCTTCATCCGGAAAGTCAATGTAGGCCTCCACGTGCGCGAGGACGGGCAGCAGCTCCTCCCGCAAAGCCGCAGCTTCGCGCCCGATCGCGCCGCCGAGCTGCTCATGCGCCGCCTTCAACGCCAGGGTGCTCTGCGCGTGGATGAGATCCATGACCGCCTCCGCCTGCGTCAGGTCCATCTTGCCATTCAAAAATGCGCGCTGGGTAAACTCCCCCGGCTCCGCGGCGCGGGCGCCCGCATGCAGAATGGCCTCCAGCACACGCTGCGTCACCAGCAGGCCGCCGTGGCCGTGAAACTCCACCACATCCTCGCCAGTATAACTGGACGGTTGGCGGAACAACAGCAGCAGGCCTTCATCGAGGATGCCGCCTTCGGGATCGATGACCTTGGCCAGGTGAGCCCGGCGCGCGCCGAGATCGGTCAGAGGCCGTTTCGCTTGAAAAACCCGCTGCGCCACGGCGAGGGTTTGGGGCCCGGAAATCCGCAGCACACTGATCGCCGCCTCACCGAGGGCGGTGGAGATGGCGACGATGGTATCGTGAAGCATGGGATGAAGAAGATTGCCCTGCGCGCAAGCCTTCGCCGGCGCCACCGAACAACGCGCAGTTGGCCGCCGCGATCAACGGCAAACCTCCCTGCGGCTACTTCTTCCCCTCATTCAGCGGGGTCACGATCGGCCGGTCTTTCATCTCCGGCCAGATCAGCCACTTGCTCTTGTCGTCCTTATCCTGGACGAAGGAGATCAAAAACAACTCTTCGATGCGGTCAGTCAGCGTTTCCTGGGACGTGCGGACCGTGGCATGGATGAAGCCCTTGTCCTTTTCCTCG
>JAXMIV010000548.1:0-9815 GCA_034377045.1 Prosthecobacter sp.
CAGCAGAGACCAGCCGAAGCTGTTGCGGCCATAGCGTTCGAGCGATTCCGGGTCCGCACTTTCGAGGCTGAAGGCATCATGAACTTTGTTGTTCGACAGGAGCGAAACCGCAGCCTCACGATAGCGGTCAAACTGATCATCTCCCGCCAGTTTCGCCAGAGAACGAGACTGCCCTTCCAACTGATCGCGCAACGACACCCGATTCAGCACGCGGTCCAGACTCAACCCTTCAGGCAAGGAAAGATGCGGCGCTTGAAACTTGAGGTCCTTGCCGTCCATCCATCCGGTTTCGTGATGGAAAAGATACTGCGGGTAGGCGCCATAGTGCGCCGGATGGTAGGGCGACATTTCCAGAAACCACGGATCCGCCTTCGGCCCCATCATGCCCCCGAATTGCCCCGGCAAGGTACGCCCAACGCGGTGAATCAGTTTGTCCGGCAGGATGGCAGCGGGCGGCAAATTGTTGCGTGATTTCACCATGGAGGTCACCATGGAGGCCATGCTCGGCCAGTCCGTGGACTTGGGCCTGGTGGGATCAAAACCCAAAGGCGCCTCACTATGTCCTGTCATCATCATGTGATGTGCCAGCGAATGATCGTTTGTCCCATGCGTGAGCGAGCGGACCAATGCCCATTTGTTCGACCGCTTCGCCAGACCGGGCAGATGCTCGCAGATATGCACGCCTGGCGTCCGGGTACGAATCGGCTTGAAGGTCCCGCGCACCTCAGACGGCGCATCCGGCTTCATGTCAAAGGTCTCATGCTGCGCCAGCCCGCCCGAAAGGAAGATGTAGATCACCGATTTGGCGCGGCCCATCGTGGGCGTGAACCCTGGCGCCGCCAGCGCATTCAAGGCGCTGAGATGATTCATGCCGAGGCCCAACAAGCTGATCGCGCCGGCCTGGAGGACTTCCCGGCGGGTCGTTCGAGAGCCTGGATGCAACGGCGTCATGGTCTAACCTACGCCGCAGCCGCCAAGGTCTTGCTCAATTGGAATCAAATCAACTCCGGCATAGCCTGCCACCCGTCCACCAGGTACTGCGGACGGCCGCTGAGATCGTTCAGCGTCGTCTTCTGAATGTCGATGCCGAGGTGTTTGTAAAGCGTCGCGAAGACTTCGCCAAAATGCACGGGCCGATCGGTCGCTTCTCCGCCGAGTTTGTCCGTGGCCCCAATCACCTGACCCGTCTTGAACCCGCCACCCGCGATCAATCCACCACCAACGCGCGGCCAATGATCCCGTCCACCCTCTTTGTTAACAACCGGCGTCCTGCCGAATTCGCCCCACGCGACCACCGCCACGTCCTTGTCCAACCCCCGGTCATGCAAGTCCTGCACCAGCGCGCTGATACCCTGATCGAAAAGCGGCAGATGCCGTAGCAACTGCGGATAGTTGCTGTCGTGGAAATCCCAGCGCCCGAAATTCAGGGTCACCACCCGCGCTCCGGCTTCGATCAACCGGCGCGCCATCAGGAAATGCTCCAGATTCAGAGGGGCGCCGTCGCCATAGTTTTTCGGGTCGCCCTTGCCGTAGCGCTCGCGCGTTGCCACGCTCTCTTTGCTGATGTCGAGAGCGTCCAACAGCTTGCTCGACGTGAGCACGTTGAAGGCCTGCTGATTGAAGACGTCCATGCTGTCCGCGACCCCGGTTGCATCCAAACCGCGCCGAAAGTGATCGAATCCTTTGAGCAGTGCCTTGCGATCCTGAAGACGATCCAACGAAATGTCGTTCAACTTCAGATCCTCCACGCCCGCGCCATCGGGGCGAAAGGCTGAATGAGCGGCCCCGACAAAGCCCGGCAATCCCGGAGAACCATACGGCGGATGCCCCGCCTTCGGAGCCAGCCCAACAAATGCGGGGATTGCCTTGTTCGCCTGGCCTTGCACCTTCGAAACGACCGTACCCAAGGATGGCCAGCCACCGGAAGGTTGCGGAGCACCGCGCGGGGGCCGGCCGGTATAGCAGATGAACGAATCATGATCCCCACTCAGCGATCCATAGAGGCTGCGGATCGGCACAAACTTGTCCATCATGCTGGCAATCCGCGGCGCATTTTCAGAGATATGAATGCCGGGAACACGGGTGCGGATCGGTTTATAAGGCCCGCGAATCTCCAGTGGCGCATCCATCTTCAGGTCCCACATGTCCTGGTGCGGCGGCGCGCCGCATAGATAAATCATGATGACCGATTTGAAGTTGCGCCCCGTACCGCTCTGCGCCTGCGCATTCAACAACTGCGGCAACGACAGCCCACCCATCGCCAGGCTGCCGATGCGCAAAAAATCACGTCGCGAAACGCCGTCACAAAATTTGCCATGGGATTTGCCGGAGATTGTCAGCATGCTTGAAGAGAAAGTGGTGAAACTACGAGCCCCGCTGCGGATCTCTTGCGTGCGATCGTGAAAGAGTGTCGTCATTCCCTCCTTATGTAAAAGAGGCCCATGTCCCTCGTTACCACCCATCACCGTTGTTCCGGCCCGCTATCCCGCCGGAGCTTCCTTGAGGCGGGCGCTCTCAGCGTCCTTGGCTTGGGCATGAGTGACTTTCTGCGCGCCGAAACTATCGCCAAAGCGGCGGGCAAAAAGATTCGCGAGAAGTCGGTCATCTTCATCTGGTTGCCGGGCGGCATGTCGCAGCTTGAATCGTATGACATGAAGCCCGATGCGCCGCCGGAGTTTCGCGGCATCCTCCGGCCGATCAAGACCAACGTCTCCGGCATTGAGGTCTGCGAATTGTTTCCGCGTCACGCCAAGATCGCGGACAAATTCAATCTCATTCGTTCCATCCATCACGACTTTGCGGACCACGGCGGCGGCCACAAGCGCTTCCTGACGGGCCGCGTCCCCGCCACACCCGTAGGCACCGTCAATGACGCGCCTGCCGCCAGTTCCATCATCCTGCGCAAGCTTCCCCGCCCCGCCAATGGCATGCCCACGTGCGTTACCGGCCTGGATAAAGGCCGCAGCGGCATCGACACCTTCGCCTTTGGCCCGGCCTACCTGGGACCGCAATCCACGCCCTTCATCGTCGCCGGCGATCCCAGCGCGACGGACTTCAAGGTACAGAATATCGGACTAACGCCCGATATGGAAACGCGCCTGGGTGACCGCATGCACCTGCTCGAAGGCATGGACAATCTCAAGCGCGAGATGGACAAGAGCGGCCTCATGGGCGCCATGGACCAGTTTAGTCAGCGCGCCTTTCAAATGCTGACCAGCCCGCGGGTGCGCGAAGCCTTTGACCTCTCCAAGGAGCCTGCCCGCGTTCGCGAACGTTATGGCATGCATGCTTACGGTCAGCGCGGCCTCATGGCGCGCCGTTTGGTGGAGGCTGGCGCCCGCTTTGTCACCATGGTCTGGGAGAATCCCTATCCTGGTGGTTCGATCCCCAAAAACTGCTGCTACAACTGGGACAGCCACGCGGTGAATTGCGACATGTATGCGGATGCCCGCTGGCGCATGCCCTGCTACGACCAGGCACTGACTGCCTTGATCGAAGACATCTATGCGCGCGGCATGGAGAAGGACGTCATGATCGTCGCCACCGGAGAATTTGGCCGCACACCCAAGATCAGCACCCAAATCGGCACCGCCACGGGCGTCAATCAGCCGGGCCGCGACCACTGGCCGAGCGCCATGTCGCTACTGATCAGCGGTGGCGGCATGCCCACCGGCCAAATCATCGGCGCCACCAACAGCAAGGGCGAATATCCCGTCGAACGCCCCATGTCCCCAAACGACCTCTGGGCCAATATCTACACCCACCTGGGCATCAATTACGACGACAGTTTCGACGATCTTCAGGGCCGCCCGATGCCGATCCTGCCTTTCGGCGATCCCATTCGCGAGCTTCTGCCGACAGGCACCGTTTGAGGCGCGCCCTAGGCACCCGAACAATCCGGGCACTGGCCATAGAACTCCAGTTCATGATAGATCTCCTTGAAGCCTGACTTCCTGGCGATTTGCTTCTCCAAAGCCTGCACAGGGCAGGTGATATCGAGCTTTTCGATTCGCCCGCAATCTTTGCAGATCAGGTAGTCATTGTGCTCGTCCGGCAGAATCATGGTATAATAAGCCGAGCGATCATGCAGGCCCAGGCGGCGGATGAATGACCGCTCCTCCAGCTTCATCAGCAGGCGATACACCGTGGCCTTGTCCGCTCCGCTGTCCAGATCCTCCGATTCGGCGATATCCGCCAGCGTCAGCGGCTGGCATGCATGGATCAGGATCGAAAACACATCCTCCAGCGCCTTCGTACGCCGCAGGCCGGACGCCCTCGCCTTTGCCATGGCGTCCTGCAGCAGCTTCTCCGGCTCCTGCCGAATACAGCCTTCGTGATGATGATGGTGATGTTTCCCCATGTACCTACTATTCCGCTCTTTTCCGGCGTTGCGCAAAGAGCCATTCCTGCAGATCAGCCCGCGGATAGACGATGCCGGTGATGGAATGGCCCACACCGGGAAATTCGGTGTATTGAAGGTACGTCCCTCCCGCCGCTTTGACTGCCTGCACCATCGTCCGGGCGCGCTCGACGGGCACCATGTCATCCTGGTCCCCGTGAAATACCCACATCGGGATGTCTTTCAACACCTCGGCCTGCTTGGAATCACCGCCACCGCATAGGGGCACCCCCGCCGCGAACACCTGCGGGTATTTGCCGATCAGATGCCAGGTACCAAACCCACCCATGGATGAACCGGTCAGGTAAATCCGATTTTGGTCCACTGGCAGACGCTCGATCAGGTCAGCGATTAAGGCCATGAGATTGTTCGCCACCGCGTTTTTCCAGCCGACCTCGGCGGAGGGGCACTGCGGCGCGATAAAGACAAAAGGAGTTTTGGCTTGGCTCTCGGGCGTCAGCCAGTTGCGCGGCGATCCGCCAATCTGGGAGGTGTTATCATCCCCGCTCTGACCGGAGCCATGAAGCCAGATGAGCAATGGGTAACGCTTCTTGCCGTCCCACTTTGGATCCCCCTGAATCTGGTAGTTGAGTCCCTGTTTGGACACTGCTTTCACCAGTTGCCCGGTCATCTTTTCAGCATAAGGGCCGTTCTTCAGTCCCTCGTCACGCCAGCGTTCGCGCAACAAGCCGTTGATGTACTTTTGATCGGCATCAGACAAGCGTTCCAGGGCCACCTTGAAGATCTGAAAGTCCGGCAGCCGCTTGATCTTCACCTCGGTCTCCGTGAATTCGATCAGGTCTCCTTGAAAGGCCGACTTTCCGTCGCTGGATGTCCACCCGCGCGGCGCCGCCACCAAGCTGCCGTGGAATGTGACGATCACTGCCAGGCAAAGCGTCGTTTTCATTATGTCCCATGCTAGGTCCGTCGAGCCCCTCAGATCAATCAGGAATCTTCACCCCCGCTCTTGCACCTTTCTTCGCGGGCGCCACCGGCCACGGCCGGGCACCCACACGATCCGCCCATGCCTGCCAGGTCGCGGCCATTTCCTTGACGCGCTCGACCTGCCGCGCCGCCAGGTTATGCATCTCCGTGCGATCCGCCGCCATGTCGTAGAGTTCCCACGGTCCTTTGTGTTTGGCGACGAGTTTCCAATCACCAAAGCGCATAGCCTTGTTGCCTTCATGCTCCCAGAAAAGGGTCCGCACACCGTTTGCCTCCCCGCGCATCGCCGGCAGCAGGCTTACACCCTCCATGGGTGAAATTGACTGGCCACTAAACTCCTTGGGATAACTGGCGCCCGCCACCGCCACACAGGTCGCCATGAGATCGATCAGATGTCCTGTTTGCGGTTCCAATTTTCCGCGCCTCTCCGCAGGAAGACCCGCGGCCCAGTGCGCGATGAGCGGTGTGCTGATGCCCCCCTCGTGTTCCCAGTGCTTGTACTCTCGAAACGGGGTGTTGCTCACATTAGCCCAGGCTTCGCCATAGCCCAAAAAGGTGTCGGCACCTCCGGGCATCACCCCGCTTCCCTGGCGCACGGGAAAGCCGTCCCGCGTCTGCTTGGGAATCATGTCCGGCTGCAACGCATCGGCCGCCATCGCGGGCAGAGTGGGTTTCTCAGCTTTTGGTTGGGCGGGGCCATTGCGCCCCATGTTCTCCGCACATCCGCCATTGTCCTGAAGAAACAGCACCAGCGTATTCTCGTACTGGCCGCTTTCCTTCAAGGCCGCAATGACCCGCCCGATGCCCTGGTCCATGCAGTCAATCATCGCCGCGAACACCTCCATGCTCCGCGCCTCGCGCGCCTTGTCCTCAACCTGGTCCCAGTCCCCTGCTTGCGGCGTCACCAACCACTGCGAGTCTAACAATCCCAGCTTCTTCATCTTTTCCGCCCGCGCAGCACGGACCGGATCATAACCTTGATCGTAATGGCCTTTGTATTTCGCAATGTCCTTCTCCTTCGCCTGCATGGGCCAGTGTGGCGACGTATAAGCCAGATAGAGAAAGAAAGGCTTCCCACCCTGATCCCGCGCATGCTCGCGCACAAAGCGGGCTCCCTGATCGCTGATGGCATCCGTATAATAAAACTCGGCCGGCTGGTACTCCGCATCGCTGAATGGCGAAATAAACGTGTTGTCGCGCGTCAAAGTATTCGGGTCGAAGAAACTGCCCGCACCATGGATGGTGCCATAAAAACGGTCGAATCCTCGCTGCAACGGCCAGTTCCGCTTCTCTGCGTCGTTCGCAGGCTTCGTCGCTCTCGTCACATGCCACTTGCCGGCCATGTAGTTGCGATAACCCGCGCTCCGCAGCACTTCCGCGATCGTGACCGCGCGATTGCTCAATTCCCCAGCGTAGGCCGGACCCGCTTTGGCGCTGTGATCTTCCATCATGTGCCCGACTCCTGCCTGATGCGCATACAAGCCAGTGAGCAGCGCCGCCCGCGTGGGACAGCAGCGCGCGGTATTGTAGAACTGGGTGAATCGCACCCCGCCGGCCGCCAACGCATCCAGATTCGGTGTCTTGATCTCGCCGCCAAAACTTCCCGCATCCGAATACCCCATGTCATCCGCCATGATGATGACAATATTCGGTGGCGTTGCCCGCAGCGTGCCACCGAGCAACAAGCACAGGAAGCCGGTAAAGCGCATCATGCCGCTCATTTCTTCTTCCTCTTGGGCTTTTTCACGTCATCCGGCAGCGGTCCTGCCATCGGCGGTGTCTCAAAGTAAGCGCCATCACTCTCCACACGCGGGTCTTTGGCCTTTTTCAATTCGGCCATCAACTGCGCTTCCAGTTTCGCGCGCACCTCTTCGAAGTTCGAATCCTGGGCGACATTTTTCAACTGCTGCGGATCGTCGGCCAAAATGTACAATTCCTCGCGCGGCCGTTTGGCAAAAGCCCATTCATAGTGCTGCCGCCACACCGAATTATTCCGTTGTCCGACCAGCCAGGCCTTCGTTGGACTGCTGTCCATATCGGCATAAGTGATGTGAGTGTTCTCTGTCAGCTCCTGTTCACTTGGCGCGCTGTCCTTGGTTAGGTTCGTCGGATCACCCATCGGCCACCGGTCTTGTTTAAAGTTGATGATGTACAAATAGTCCTTGGTCCGCAGGGCGCGCTGTGGATACGGCAGGAAACCTTCGCGCGCCGATTCCACGTGGCGCTCTCGCCCCGTCACCACCCAGGTGCGTTGTGGGTCCACCAGGTCCGTCTGGTCAGAACGCAGCACGTTCAGCACGCTGCGCCCGGTCATCACCTCAGGCGGTTTCACGCCGCCCACTTCCAGAAACGTCGGCGCCAGATCCATCAGATTGACGAAATCCTCCACGACCCGCCCCCCCTTGGTACCCGCTCCACGAATCGCCAGCGTCACCTGCGTGCCAAAGTCATAGAGATTGCATTTTCCGTGCGGAAATCCGGGCGCGCCATGATCGCCGCTCACCACCACCAGCGTGTTGTCCAGTTCCCCTATCTCTTCCAGCTTCTTCAGGTGCACGCCAATCGCCGCATCGAAGGCCTGGATTTCGCCAAAGTAATCCGCAAAATCTTCGCGCACCTCAGGCACATCGGGCAGGAATGCCGGCATCTTTCCCTTCAATTGTTCCGGGTCCATGCCCCACAGGGCCTTGGCCGAACCCTTCACCCATTTCCGGTGCACATTGGTGGGTCCGTACCAGAAGCAGAATGGCTCGCCTTGCTTCCGTGCGGCTAGAAACGCATCAAAATTGCCCGCCACCTCCGCCAGCAATTCCTGCTTCGCCGCCTCCACATCCCTGCCAGCCGCCACCATCTTCGTCACCTCCTCGGAGAAGTTGTTGATCCGCGATCCTGCCTTCTGAAACGCGAATTCCTGCCCGCCGTAGGGCGCATCCGCCGGCGTCCCCGGGCTCCAGACTTTGTGAAACTTGCCAATGTGATAACCCGCATCCTTCAACAACAGTGGGAACGACGGAATCTTCAGGTCCCACACCGCCCCCTGCAAGATCGCCGCCCGCCCAGTGCGAAAAAAATACTGCCCTGACAGCAGCGAACTGCGGCACGGCGTGCACGAAGGCGCGGTCACATGCGCATGCTTGAACAGCACCCCTTCCCTGGCGATGCGGTCGATGTTCGGCGTTTTGATGAAATCGTTCGCTGATCCCGCACCCTCCACTTTTTGGTAGATGCTCGCATAGCGCCCCATGTCATCGGCGAAGCAAAACAGGATGTTGGGCCGCTTGGTGTCCGCCGCGGAGGCCGCGGCGCAAAGGGTGAGTAGAAGGAAGAGCAAACGCATAAGCCAAAGAGATTAGGCTGTGAACGAAGGCATTGCCTGCCACCTTGCACGGGGTTGCTTGTCCCGCCATACTTCAGTCCCACTCCTCAATGATTGCCAATCGTTACCAGTTGCTGGAGCCGATCGCCACCAGCGACCGCAGCAGCGTTTTTTGCGCTGCGGATACGGCATTAAATCGTGACGTGGCGATCAAACGGCACGTTCCATCCCTGGCGGCGTTTCACGAGCGTGAAGCCGCAGCCCTGGCCCGGCTCTCGCATCCCGCCATTGTCAGCCTTTACGACACCGGCGCCGATTCCGAGGGCGGCTATCTCGTTCTTGAACTTTTGCACGGAGAAACCCTGGAGGCTCGCGTTCGCCGCGGACCGCTTTCGGTGCCGGAGTTGTTGGCGTTAGCGCATCAGGGACTGCAGGCCCTCGCCGTCATCCACGAAGCCGGACTCATCCACCGGGATGTGACGCCTGAAAACCTCATGCTTCTCCCTCTCCACGCCGGCCCCTTTCATTTGAAGATCATCGATTTCGAACTGGCTCAGCCAATCTCGCAAGCGTGTCCCGATGCCGCCACTGGATCGGTGCATTTCATGGCGCCAGAGCAATTCGAAAACGTCTCGCTCGATGCCCGCACGGACCTGTACGCCTTGGGCGCCGTGCTCCACTTCGCAGCCACTCAGCACTATCCTTTCGAGGGTGAAACCAATGCTCAGGTCATCACGGCGCACCTCCGCCACCTCGGCCAACCGCTCGAACAACTGCGGCCCGATCTCCCCCTGCCTCTCATCGCTTGGATCACACAACTTCTCAGTCGTGACCCCAAGCAACGGCCAGCAAGTGCGGCGCAGGCGCTCGCACTTCTGGAGGCTCTCTAGCTACCGTACTGCAAAAACAGGAACACCACGATCAGCGCCACGACAATGGCAATCGTGATCTTCACCCAGCTCAACGGGTATTCGCCGGTGATTTTGCCCGTCGCCCCATTGACCGCCACCTGATAGCTCTTGCTGCCGTAAGTGTAAGTCAGCAGCCAAATGGGCAGCAGGACATGCTTGAACGTTTGCCCGCCGAACTGCGGTGCGATCCGCAGATTTCGATGCGTATCCCCCGGAATTTGTCCCGCGCATTCCTGCCGCAACA
>JAXMIV010000549.1:0-11063 GCA_034377045.1 Prosthecobacter sp.
GTGGATCGCCCAACTGGGCGGTTATCTGGCACGCAAAAACGATCCGCCACCCGGCACACAAGTGTTGTGGCGCGGCCTGCACCATCTTCACGACATGACTCAGACCTGGCAACTCGCGAAAAGTTGTGGGTAATGATCAGGACGCAGCTCATCCCTGAGTTGGGAAGGGACTCGATCTCTTTGGCACGGATTCATACGGATTTGTACGGATTGCGCGGATTTCCGGGGAGGGGCAGGGGACAGGAAGATTTTGGACAGCAAAATTCAGAAGCAGAAAATTTTGCTGCCCTCAATTTTCCTGTCCTTCTTGCTCTACCGGCCACTGACGCCGCGGGCTTTTTCGAGGAGTTGGAGGAACTCGCCGCGGTAGCCGTGGGGGTCGGCGCCTTTGCCTTGTTGGGCGAGGTCGCGGACTTGATCCCAGTTGAGGGTGCCGGCGTAGCTGGAGTGGCGGAGGAGGAGGCCGAAGCCGGCGACGGCGGCGGTGAATTTGAATTCGCTGCTGGCGGTGTCGATGCGGCGGGCGTCGTCGTTGACGGGTACTTCGATGAGCTTGCTGACTGCGCCTTCGGGCTCTTTGTAGCGGAGCTTGACGGTGAGGGCTTCCTTAGATTGCGCTTCGGAAACGGGCTCGGTGGCTGCGGGTGCGGCTGCTGCGGCGGCGGGCTGAGGGCGGGGTTGGTACTTGAGGTCATCGACACCGGCGCGGGGTTCGGCGCCGGGAGGGAGGTTGGCGGGGACGAGTTCGTAGAGCGCGGTGACGCTATGGCCGGCGCCGATCTCGCCGGCGTCTTTGGTATCGTCGTTAAAATCTTCCTTGGCTAACAAACGATTCTCATAACCGATGAGGCGGTAGCTGCGGATGACGCGGGGATTGAACTCCACCTGGATCTTCACGTCCTTGGCGATGGTGACGAGGGTGCCGCCCATTTGTTCGACGAGGACTTTGCGGGCTTCGCTGAGACTGTCGATGTAGGAATAGTTGCCGTTGCCTTTGTCGGCGAGGGTTTCCATGGTGCGGTCCTTGAGGTTGCCGGTGCCGTAACCGAGGACGCTGAGGAAGACGCCGCTGCGGGCCTTCTCGGTGATCAGGCGTTCGAGTTCCTCGGGGCTGGAGATGCCTACATTGAAGTCGCCGTCGGTGCAGAGGATGACGCGGTTGACGCCGCCTTTGATGAAGCCGCTCACGGCCTGCTCGTAAGCCTGGCGGATGCCGGCGCTGCCGTGGGTGCTGCCGCCGGCGATGAGGCGGTCAATGGCGCTGAGGATTTCGGCTTTATTCATGCCATTCGTGGAGGGCAACACGAGGCCGCTGTTGCCGGCATAGGTGACCATGGAGACGCGATCTTCCTCGCCGAGTTTTTCCGTCAGCATGCGCAGGCTCTGCTGCACGAGCGGGAGTTTGGCGGGCTCGTTCATGGAGCCGGAGACATCGACGAGGAAGACGAGGTTGCTGGGCTTGCGTTCATTGCCGAGTTCGCGGCCTTTGATGGCGATGCGCGCCAGGCGATGCAGCGGCTGCCAGGGGCAGGCGGCCATTTCGATGCCGACGGCAAAGGGTTCCTTGACGTCAGGGGCGGGGCCTTCGGCGTTGGTGGGGAAGTAGTTGATCAGTTCCTCAAGGCGCACGGCGTCAGGCGGCGGCGCGGTGTTCTGGTTGAGGAAACGGCGGACGTTCGCATACGAAGCGGTATCGACATCGATGGAGAAGGTGGACAGCGGCGCGCGGGCGACATCCTGGAGCGTGTTCTCGATAATGGCGGTGTAGCTTTCGTTGCTAGGCGCGATTTCGAGTTGAGGCCTGGCAAGGGTTCGCTCTGGGGTGAATTGCACGGTTTCCTGCTGGGTGTCCACCAAACCGCGTCCTCTCTGCATCGGGTCCGCAGGTGTCGAAGGGGCGATGGCAAGGGTGACGTTGGCGCTGGCGTTTTGCTTGCCGAGAGCCGCCACGCTGGCATCCGCTGCCGCTGGCATGGGGGCAGCGGGGGCGAGGGCGGTTGACCGATCGAGCTCGGTGTAGTCGGCCCTGGGCATGGGCCCTTGAGGAGTTGGACCCCAAAGCCCTCTGAAGTAGTAGCGGCTGTCGTAACCAACTTCGGCTGTCGCACCGATTTGATCGAAGAGGGGGCTCGGTGCGGGCGAAGGGACGGTGGCCGCGAGGGACGGCATGGGCTGGCCGGCGATGGCGGGCTGATTGAGGTCGGCATAACCGCCCGCAGCCGGGGCGGCTGTCATGGGTGCGGCTCCTGGTGGTGAGGCAACTGCCGTGCCAGCACCCAATGTCACCATGCCAGTCGCGGATTTGTTTAGAGTCGATCCGGATACGATCTCTGTGGAGCCAGCGGTAACCCGCAGGTTGCCGCTGAGTGCGCCCTTGGTCTCAGATGTCGGCGCGGCTGGTGACGCAGGTGTGAACGTCAAAGTGCCGCCTGCGGCGGAATGGGCGCCGGTGAAAGTATTGCCGCCCGTGGTGGCCCAGCCTCCATTGATCGTCGTGCCGCCTGTATAGGTGTTGTTGCCGCTCAAGGTCAGCGTGTCTGCTCCGGACTTCGTTAAAGTTCCCGACCCGCTGACTGCGCCGCTGGTCACAAAGGTCGTGCCGGCGGTTCCCGCGATCATGGACTTGGTGGCTTCCTGAGGCATAGGCCCGGCTGGGGCTGTGGGTCCCGGCGGTGTGGAAGTCAAAGTGCCGCCATTCAAGGTGAGGGTGCCTGAATAGGTGGAGGGATGGGCCTCATCGCCGAGGGCCAGTTCCTGCCTGAGCATCGACTCGCTCTCGAGCTTGCCAGCGAGCATGGGTTGGGCTGGCGAGGCCGCCGTTTTCGCGAAGGCATTGAGATCGCCGGTCATCCTGCCCAGGTCGGACTTCATCTCTGCCGGCGCTGCTCCCAAGGGTTGATTGAGGGTGCCGAGGGAATCACTAACGGCGGCGAGGTCGACGGGCTTAGCTGCCTTTTGATCGTATTTCCTAACGGCACCTGGCTGGGTTAACTGTGGCTTGGTCAAGAGTTCAGTCTCGATGTTTGTACCAGAAGGGTACACACCGGAAAACCAATACCGTGAATTATACGTACCGTTTAGGTCGAGCATGCTCTTTGGACTCGCCGGCGGTCCCTGGGAAATTGGTCCGAAGGGCAAACTATTGGTGGCCAGATCGATGGGCTTCGGGTTCTTGAGGCTTTCAAGAGCAGGGTCTTCCAGCGGGGGCGTAAACTGACTCACCTCGCTTTCGGCCAGTTCTTTCACGTTGGCGGGAGCTGTCGGGTCGGTCCGAAAGGGAGGTGCCGCCACGGCGGCGTTCGTCGTCGTCTCTTCCTGATGCGGCAAGACGAACCACGCACCCGTCGCAAGGAGAGCGACCGCAGCCGCGGCTGCGAGGCCGCTCAGCGCTGACTGGCGCCACCAGGGACGCTGGCTGCGGTCGGTGGTCTTGGGCGCATGAGCGTTGACCTTGGCGCCGTTGCTGCCGGCGGAGGCCGCTTGCTGCAACGATTCGCGTTGATCCGGCGCCAGGGCCATGTGCGGATCGAGCAGGTGGGTGGAAAGGAAATCGCAGAACTCCTTGGTCTGCGCGGCCTGCTGCTGGGTGGCGGCATCTTCGTGCAGCAGCGCTTCCAGTTGGGCCGCTTCATCGAGGCTGAGTTCATGCAGGGCCCAGGCGGTGATTTGTTCGTTTTTCATAACGGTGCGAAATAAGTGGTTAGGTCGTTCGGCTTATGCGCCTGCCAGATTGCCGGAGCGTACGGGCGCGGCGGGCGGGTTTTCCAGCTCCTGCCAGCGCGTTCGCAAGGCGACGACGCCGTGATGGATGAGGTAGCCGACATTGCCGATACTGGTCTTCATGACCTGGCTGATCTGCTTGTAATCCAGTCCGGCGATGAATTTTAACTGCACGGCTTCGCGCTGGCGGGCGGGCAAGTTGTCAATGAGGCCGCGCAGGGCGGTGGCGGTCTCGCGCTGCTCCAGTTCGCTGCCGGGCAGGGGCGCGGAGGAGGCTTCTCGGTCAAGGGTGGCGACTTCCATAACGACAAGGCGTTGATGTTTGCGTTGGTGGTCGAGGGCGCGGTTTTTGCACACGGTGAAGAGCCAGGGTGCGAGCCGGTCCGGGTCCAGAGTGGAGAGGTTTTGGGTCAGTTTCAGGAACACGTCCTGGACGACATCCCGCGCCTCCTCGAGATCATCGGTGAAGCTGTGGGCGTAGCGGATGAGAGGCCGCTCATAGCGCGTCAGGATGTCATTGAAAAGACGGTGCGAGTCGTGCATAAGGGCGGATTCAGTAGGCATGACGCGCGGCTCCCGGGTTTCTTGGGATGGGCGGAAAATTCTGGCGAAAAAAGCAGGATCAGTCCTGGCTTACCTTCTTTTGCAATTGACGGAGCAATTGCTTCACGTCGTGGGCGCGGCGGATGTCCTGGAACTTCACTTCGACGCCGGCATTCGCCGCCGATGAAAAATCCACGGTCCCCAGGCCCAGCAGGCCTTTGATGCCGCTTTCGTGGACATCGATGCTGCGGATGTCGCAGATGCGTACCTCGTGGGAACTGCGGCCGATGACGCCCCAGACGACCTCGACTCGTTCTTCGGTGACGAAGCAGTCATGGGTGTAACGCGCGATCGCCGTGCCGGCAATGGTGACCAGGCTGCCGATGAGGGCGGCGATGAAGTATTTGCCCTCGAACATGAAAAGCATGCCGGCGGCGATCGCCAGAAGGAGGGCCAGGAAGAGCGCTTTTGAGTAGGCCAGCCAGGAGGGGCGGGTGTGATAAAGGATGCGCTCACCGCTGTCGGTATAAGCGAAGGTATCCTCCGGCGCTTCCCCTTCCGCGGCGGCTTCGTCCAAGGCATCGAGGGGGGAATCGGCACGAAACTCCTGATAGGCGGGTCTGCCGACACGGGCGGCGGTGTTGTCGCGCGGCGGCCGCATGGTGTTGACCACTTCCCCCACGGTATGGTCCATGCCGGTTTGCAAATCCGTGCAAAGATCTCCGCGCGCCAGGGAGCCGCGTTCCACCAGCACATAAAGATCGTCCTTGGACAATGGCGCTGGAAACGCGGGGTGGTGATGGAGGCTGTAGCGCATCTTCTGGGGACGGCAGAAAATACCATCCCTGTACGAGGCGGCGCGCACAAGCTTAAAAGGTGGGGTGGCGGCTACACCTCTTCCGGCGCGGGCGGCAGCAGATCCTGGCGCTTCATCAGGTCGGAGACCTTGAGCAGCACGAGTTCACCTTTGGGGGTGCGGCAGATTTCACCGAGAAAGGGAGTCAACCGGTCCATCTCAGCGATGCCCGAGTGGACGAGACTGGCGAGGATGCGCTCATCGTAGCGATGCGGCGGGAAGATGTTCGTGGCGCGAAACATCACGGCGCCGCTGTCCCAATCCATTTCAAAGTTGCCGATGTTCAGTTCCTTGTTGGTGCGCATGAGCAGCTCCGCCGCGCTAAGGCGGTGGGTCTTGGGCACCGTGACCGTGGCGGTGGCGACCACGGACGCAATGTGCACATCGCCATAGATCTGGACGTGCAGGGGCACCTTGGTGTGATGCGCCTCAAAGTCCAACTCGATGACCTCCATGCCTTCGATCTCGCGGTAATGCCAGCCTTGGGCTTTGAAGGCGGCGAGTGCGGCGGCGTAAAGGGCGGACATGAAGCGGAAGCGGAGGGGAGTGCGGCGCCCACTCTCAGATCGGTGCGCTCGGCTCTTCGCTGCGAGTGGTCGGGGCGGCCAGATTCGAACTGACGACTTCTTGATCCCAAAGCAAGCGCTCTACCAGGCTGAGCTACGCCCCGAAAAAGCTGCTGCCAGGGGCGGCAACGAGCGGGACGCGGATACTGCCGCACTTTGGGCCAGGTGCAAGACAAAACGTCACCAGTTGCGCCTGAGACGAAAAAAGGCGTGCATGGGCCGGAGAGTCCGGTACAGAATCAAACCCCCATGAAAACCGCTGCCGCCGCCCTTTTGCTAAGCCTCAGCCTGGCGCCCGCTTTTGCCGCCGAGCCCGTGACCGTGAAACTCTGGCCCGCCGGCGCGCCTGAAAAACCGGGCTTTAAGATGGACCCGGAGAAGGAAATCGTACGTGACAAGGGCGATGGCATCAAGCGCGTGACCAATGTCACCGATCCCACCATCACCATTTACCGGCCTGACAAGGCGAATGGCACCGCCGTCATCGTCTGCCCTGGCGGCGGCTACGGCATCCTGGCGATCGAGCACGAAGGCACGCAGGTGTGCGACTATTTGCAGACCCTGGGCGTGACCGCCATTCTGCTGAAGTATCGTGTGCCGAAGCGTGACCCCGCCGATCCGAGCCACGAGCCTTTGCAGGATGCGCAACGCGCCATGGGCATCGTCCGCCATCGCGCCGCGGAATGGGGCATCAAGCCGGACCGCATCGGCATTCTCGGCTTCTCCGCCGGCGGTCATCTCACGGTGATGGCCACGCTGCACCCGAATGATCGCACCTATCCGCAGGATGCCGCCTTAGATATTGATGATGCGACGCCGAGTTTCTCCATTCCCATCTATCCGGCTTACCTGGTGACCAAGGAGGAAACCTTCAAGCTCCTGCCTGAGATCAAGGTGACTGAGAAATCACCGCCCATGTGCCTGGTGCATGCCCACGACGACAAGGGCGTCACCAGCCCGAGCGGCAGCGCGCTGCTGTATTTGGAGTATAAGAAGTTAGGCCTGCCCGCCGAACTGCACATTTATGCCAAAGGCGGCCACGGATTTGGCATGAAGAAATCCGGCGGCCCCGTCAATGAATGGCATGTCCGGGTCGGGGAATGGATGAAGTCGATGGGGTGGGTGGAGTAGGGGGATCGGTGTACCTCAACATTCCGATGTTGAGTTGGTGCTCTTGCGGCCAAAGAATCGCCTCAACATCGGAGCCGACGCGGAGCGGAGACAGACAGCCGAAGGCTGCCCCTCGGGCGAACGAAGTGAGTCGGTGTTGAGCTACGACTCTACTCCCGCGTGATGAACTCATCCATGTTCAGGATGATCCGGGTCGTGGCCGCCCATGAGGCGGTTTCGGCGGCGGATACATCCGTCACGGTGTAGGCCGCGGTGGCGCTTTTGGCTTCTTCCGTCTGATCTTGATAGTGATACCGCGCCTGTTCGAGAAGCTTCGTTAGCGCCGCCATCTCATGGTCCGAGGGCGCACGGCTCACACAGAGGCGGAAGGCACGAACCAGCCGCGCCCGATCATTGGGATGCGCTTCACTCAAGACGCGGCGGGCCAGCGCCTGTGCGGCTTCGGTGAAAGCCTCGGCGTTGAGCGTGGTCAGGGCCTGCAGCGGCGTATTGGAGACAGTGCGTTTGATGTTGGCGGTGTTCGAATCCGGACAATCAAAAGTGGTTAGGTCAGGGTAGGGGGAGGTCCGTTTAAAGAAGGTGTACATGCCGCGCCGGAAACGGTCTTCGCCCTTGCTGGTCGCCCAGGTGAAGTTGTTAGCGTAGCTGAGCGCTGCCACATCCGCGGGCATCGGTGGGAAGACGCTGGGACCGCCAATCTTGGCGGAAAGCAGGCCGCTCGCCGCGAGGGTCAAATCCCGCACCACCTCAGCCTCCACCCGCAGACGGTTTTGCCGCCAGAGCAGGGCATTCAGCGGATCGATCTCCTGGGCAGGATTTGTCGCTGTTTGAGCGCTGGATTGCCGATACGTCGCGCTCATGACGATCTGCTTGATCAACTTCTTCCGGCTCCACCCTTGCTTGATGAATTCCGCGGCCAGCCAATCGAGCAACTCAGGATTCGTGGGGCGATCACCACGCACGCCGAAATCACCGGTGGTCTTGACCAGTCCTTCTCCGAAGAGCTTGCCCCACACGTGATTGACAGCCACGCGCGGCGTCAATGGATTGTCCTTGCCGGTCAACCAGTGTGCAAAATCGAGGCGCGTCGCCTCAGGCTGGGCGGACTTGAGGGGCGGCAAAACGGTGAGGCTCGCCGGCACCACCTTCTCGGCCGGTTGCAGGAAATCACCACGATGCAGGATGTGCGATTCACGCGGTGCCTTGGTGCGCTGCGCGATCACGCGTACGTCCATCAGCGGCGGCTTCGGCAGTTTGTCCTGCGCGGTTTTCAAGGCCGTGGCTGCCGCGATCACATCGGGATCAGTTTTCTCCATCCAATCATAGAGCGCTTTGATGACTACCGGATTGCGCCGGCGCGGCTCTTCATTGAGGATCTTCAACACATCCGCCGGGGCGATCGATGACTCGGTCTCCTCCGCCGCCGCGAGCACGCGGAAGCGTCCCAAAGTATGTTGGCTCTTGGTGAAGTTTTGATCGAGAAGCAAGGTCATCGCACTGCCGGGCGTGACGGGCTCGGCCAGATTCAGAGTCAGCACATGCGGTTTGCCAAGGCTGCCACCGATGCCCCAACCGGTCGCTGGATTGTCATCGACGGCGCCGGCCGCCATCTGGTCTTTTTGCGCGAAGTCGGCTTTCGCGGAATGCAGCACGGTGGGTTTGCCAGTGGTCGTCAACGTGACTTCGCTGAGCACAAAATTGCCGCCGGTACTGCGGCCCGGGCCGTTCTTTGGCAGTGATGGGTCCGGCAGCACTTGAATTTGCAGCGCGGCGATCGGCTTGTTGCTGGCCGCCAGGGTCACGGTATAACGATCCGTCTTCCCTTGCTTGCCAGAGGCGAGGTAGGAGCCATCCGCCTGGGGTTTGAAGGTCGCGCCCGTCTGGCTGGTGACCGCGGTGATCTTCAGGGGTGCAAAAACCGGCGGTGCCTTCGTTTCACGAGCTTTAGTTAGGCGTGCCTGCACACCTTTTTCCCATTCCGGCAATTTGACCGGAATGGTGGCTTTGGCTTCATCGACCTTCTTCTGCAGGGGGATCAGCTTCTTGGCCGCCACGCCATTGGTGCGTTCATACTCGGTCCAGGCCTCCGGTGAGGTGGGCGCCTGGCGGATCGTTTCGTCGCCATTGTTGAAGAAGGCGAATAGGGAGTAGTAATCGCGGTGGCTGATTTGGTCATACTTGTGGGTATGGCAGCGGGCACAGCCCACGGTGAGGCCCAGCCACACGGATCCCACCGTCTCCGTGCGATCCATGCAGGCCTCGATGCGAAACTGCTCCTGGTCCGTGCCGCCCTCGGTATTCGTCAGGGTTTGCCGATTGAAAGCCGTCGCGACCATTTGCTCTGCCGTGGCCTCCGGCAGCAAATCGCCGGCGAGTTGTTCGATGGTGAATTCATCGAAGGGCATGTCCGCATTGACCGCGCGAATCACCCAGTCACGATAACGCCATGCATCCGGACGCGGACGATCCTTCTCATAACCGTCACTGTCCGCGTAGCGCGCCATGTCCAGCCAGTGCCGGCCCCAGCGCTCGCCGAAATGCTGGCTGGCCAGCGCCCGGTCCGCCATGACCTCATAGGCTCGTGGTGACTTATCGGCGGCAAAGGCCTCGACCTCCTCCGGCGTCGGCGGCAGGCCTAACAAATCATAGTGAACGCGGCGAATCAAAGTCACGCGATCCGCCTCCGACGAAGGGGACAGTTTGGCAGCGGCCAGTCTTGCGCGCACGAAGGCATCGATGGGGTTGGCAATGCCAGCCTGTGCAGGCACGACCGGCCTGACGATAGGCTTGTAAGCCCAATGCAGATCATACTTCGCGCCCTCGGCGATCCACTGCCTGATCAGCTCAATATCGCGCGCCGGCATTGGCTTTTTGGCTCGGTGCTTCGGTGGCGGCATCTGCTCCTCCGGATCGGTGGAAATCAAACGTTTGATCGCCTCACTCGCCTCCGGCTTTCCCGGAACGAACGCATGGGCGCCACTCTCCAAAGCTTTCAGCGCCAGCTCGCGTGAGGTTAGCGTCAGCCCGCCCTTGGACTCATCGGGGCCATGGCACACCAGGCAATGTTCAGCGAAAATCGGCTGAATATCGCGGGCATAATCGGTCGCCGCGCTCGCGCAGGTAGCAGCGAGGCTCAGAAGGGCCAGGACTCGAGGGAAAGACAACAGCATGACCAATTAATACGACGTCAAGGAGGCCAACTTTACCAGCGACTGCCCAAATCCCGGCGTCCGGCGACGCTGCGGAGGTAGCGATAGCCCTCGATGACTTGGGCTTCAAAGGGCGCCTCCAGTGGCATGATTTCCCGAACATACTCGCCGCCGTCTGTGTCCTCCAGCAGGTCGAGTTGCTTTAGGCAGGATGCATCCACCTCCCAAACTTCGCCGCTGACGCTCACTCCCGTTTGGAAATCCGAGACCATCCCAGGATACCCGCCGAGGTCGTAAAGGCGAAATAGGGGCTTCGTCGCCGCATCGCCGATAAAGCGTTGGTCGGCGAGGCAGTGATGATTGGAACCATTCCGTTTGAGGGTGCCGTAGACGAAGACGAGCATAAGGGACTGGTTACGACGTGAGTTTGTCCTCGCGTTCCGCCAGCCATTCCGGCAGGGCGTAGCGTTGACGATGAAGTTCGTGAGCGCGGTCCGTGACGACTTCAGGTACTTCCGCAAGCGTGATGACCTGCCGCGCCAGGCGCAGCGCCCACTGCTGCCAAAACGCCGCCACGATCCGCACCTGCTGCACGCTGCCCTGATGCAAAAGACCGAGCTTGCCGCGGCGTTGGCCGGCGCCGGCCACTTTGACCGGCCCGCGAAAGTCATCATGAACGGCGGGGGCGACAAAACAAAACGGCGCCTCGATCACATCTTCCTTCAAGGCCAATCGGCAGCCCGGATGCCCGTGGGAAGATAAGGCCTCCGCCAATGAGCCATGAATGCGGCGGTAGCTTTCGATGGCGGGGATTTGTGCCCAAGGGTCGTTGGCCGGCACGATCACCGAATAGGTAAAATCTTCGTGATGCAGCACCACCCCACCGCCAGTCCAGCGCCGCACCACCGGCCAGCCGGGCAGGGCGTCTTGGAGCTTCGCCAGGCTTTGCGCATAGCCCAGGCTCACCGTCGGCTGATCCCAACCGTAGACACGCAGCATGGGCACCGTGCTTTTTTCCAGCCAGGCCTGATCCACCGCCATGTTCCAGGCGCCGGCATGCGCCGTGTCCTGCCAGAGCACGAGTTGATCAAAGAAGGG
>JAXMIV010000550.1:0-3024 GCA_034377045.1 Prosthecobacter sp.
ATAAAGAAGCAAGGGGTTTGTAACCCTTGTCGCGGAGGTTGCAACAAATCGCTCCGGTCAATCGGATCGAACTGGCAATTGAGTGGGCGGAAAAGTAGGTTGACTTTCGAGCGTATTTGCGAGCAATACTCAGATTCCTTATCAAACACGCCAAGGTCCGCACACTATGAAAACCACCTGCATTTCACTTATCGGTCTCGTCGCAGTCTCTGCCTTTGCCGCAGACCCCCTTGATCTCAAGAACGGTGACTTCGAGAAGGGCAAGCAATTCTGGCGCGGCGACGGCAAGATTGTCAGTGAAACCGAAGCCAACAAGGTCTGCGAGCTAAAGGCCTCTGAGCGATATGGCGATGAAATCACCCAGGAGATCGATTTGGGCAAAAATACGAAGGTGGAGATCGCGCTACGCATGAAGGGCATCGACTACAAAGGCGCCGGCCTGCGCATCTCCATGAAGCAAAGGGGAGGCGGTTCCACCTTCAACACTCGGGAGGTGACTGAAGGCGCCTGGACGGATATGAAATTCACATTCACGCGCAACTCACCCGAGGAGAAATACACACTCATCATCGCACCGATGATGGGCAAAGGCAGCATCCAGATTGACGATGTGAAGATCGGCACAGGCGGCACGTCCCCGAAAACTCAGTAACGCATCCCTACACGGCCAAGGGCGGGCAGAAGTTCAGCAGTTCGATCTCAAAGGCGTGCTTCTTTTCCGGCTGCAACTCGACCACGCTGACGCTGCCGTATTCGATGTTGAAGTGCGCCATGGCTGAGAGCGGCACGTCCAGCAGCAGGGCGAGGATGACCCGGATGATGCCGCCGTGGCAAAAGACCGCGACACGGCGGTGCGGGTTGTCATGCAGGATCTTCAGCAGCGCCGGCTCCACGCGATGCACCAGTTCCCTCATGGACTCGCCATTCGGCACGCCCGTGGTGGTCAGGATTTCCAGCCAGTCGAAGGCATTGACGCCAAAGTGCTCCTGAATCCCGTCCCAGCGGTAGCCGGTCCAGTCCCCAAAATCCACCTCGCGCAGGCTGGGGATATTGATCGGCTTGAGGTCACGGACGGCCGCCAGCGGCGCCAGCGTTTGCTGCACCCGCACCATCGGGCTGGCGTAAATCGCATCCACCGGCGCCTCCGCCAACCAGCGGGCGATCGCCGCCGCCTGCCTCTGCCCCAGGGGCGAAAGCTCCATGTCGATCCGGCAACCGCCAAAAACCTTGTGATAACGCTCCTCCACCTCACCGTGGCGGATGAGGTAAAGCTGGGTGGGATGATTCGGCAGGTGGAGTTTCAAGTTCCCGCCTATATCAGGCAACCACCCGTCTTTGCAACCCCCGCTCGGCAATTTGGCATTGTGGTAACCCGCGCCATCGGAATAATCCCTGCCAACAGATGAGCGCGCGTTATGATGTCGAAGGATTGCGGGTCGTGATCGTGGGTGGCACCACGGGGCTGGGGCTGTCCGCGGCCCAGGCGCTCGTTCGGGATGGCGCCCGGGTGGTGGTGACCAGTCGTTCAGAAGCCAATGTCGCGAGCGCCTTGGAAACGCTGGGCAACACCGCACGCGGCTTCGCGGCCGATGCCACGGACCCGCAAACCGGAGAACGCGCGATGGCGCTGGCCGTGGAAAACTTCGGCGGTGTGGATGCCCTTTACCATGTCGCCGGCGGTAGTGGCCGCGCCCGAGGCGATGGACCGCTGCACGAACTTACCGAGGAGGGCATTACCTACACCCTCGACGTCAATCTCGCCTCGCTCATGCATTCCAATCGCGCCGCCGTGCGCCAGTTCATGCGGCAGCAATCGGGGGGCTGCATTCTCAACATGGGCAGCGTCCTCGGCTGGTCGCCTTCCCCGCAATACTTCGCCAGTCATGCCTATGCGGCGGCCAAGGCGGGCATCATCGGCTTCAGCAAAGCCATCGCCAGCTACTACGCTCCGCAAAACATTCGCGTCAACGTTATCGCGCCAGCTCTGGTGGAAACACCGATGTCGCAACGCGCCTGCGAAAATGAGGAAATCATGCGCTTCACCGCCGCCAAACAGCCACTTGACGGCGGCCGCGTCGGCATGCCTGGGGATGTCGAAGGCGCCGCCCTCTTTCTGCTGTCGCGCGCCGCGGGCTTCATCACCGGTCAGGTTCTCGCCGTCGACGGCGGTTGGACCGTTTCCGAAGGCAGGGACGCCAAGCCATGAGCCTCGCCATCGGCATCGACCTCGGAGGTACCAACATCAAGGCCGCGCTCATCGATTGCGAGCGCGCTGAATTGATCGCCAGCGTCTCCAAGCCTACCCGCGATGGCGAGTTTGCCGGCGGTGTCCCGCAATTCGCCGTCACCGTCAGCGAGATCGTGGAGGAATTGGAAGCGCAGACCGGCATGGGTCCCCTGCCCGTCGGGCTCTCCGCGCCGGGACTGGCGCATCCCAATGGCCGCGGCATCACCTGGATGCCCGGCCGCATGCATGGCCTGGAAGGTTTTGATTGGCCTAACCACTTGAATCGTCGCGTGCAAGTTCTCAACGATGCCCAGGCCGCTCTTTTGGGCGAGGTCTGGATCGGCGCGGCACAAGGTTGCCAGGATGTCTTCATGCTGACTCTCGGCACCGGCGTCGGCGGTGCCATCCTATCCGGTGGCCGATTGCTCAAAGGCGCCATCGGCCGCGCCGGCCATCTCGGTCACATCACGGTGGATGCCTTCGCGGAGGTTGATGTCTTTAACACGCCGGGCAGCCTCGAAGCCGCCATTGGCAATCAAACCCTGGCCGCCCGCGGTGAGGGCCGCTACGCCTCGACACTCGACCTCATTGCCGCAGTTCAAGCGGGCGATACCCACGCGATCAAAATCTGGGACAGATCGCTGCGCCAACTCGCAGTCGGCATCGTCTCCCTGATCAATGTGCTCGACCCGGAGGCTGTCATCATTGGTGGCGGCATCGCCGCGGGAGCTGGGGACGTTTGTATGTTCAAGCACATAGGTGACATATTCTCGGAAGCACATGGGTGACACTTTTTG
>JAXMIV010000551.1:0-12198 GCA_034377045.1 Prosthecobacter sp.
CGCTATGCCCTTCAGATAGCGCAGGAAGCATTGCACGGTTTCGGTCGGATCGGCCATAGACCAAGCCTCGGCTTTTCCGGAATAGAAGAGCTGATCCGTATTCAAGTGCCAGTGTTGCCACATAATTGCTTCCGTTAGCTCGCCAACCCGTGGCAAACCGGTGGGCAGCGAGACTCCAGAACCAAGGAAGAGAATCATCTTGAGGAGCTACATCCTACAGTTTCTTCAAGGTCCGTGTTGTGTTAATTTGAATTCTGGTCTGGCAAGCAACGACACGCCCTTCGTCATGGCTGCATCAAACCGGATTTCCTAGCCTCGCTAAAGCGGCCAAATTGACGCAAGGCGGGCCGGAGATTTTGCCTGACGTCCCGCTCATCAAAGGTTCCATCAGCCCACCGACCACGTTCCGCGACTATTCGATTCACCTTCTCAATTAGCTTGTCCGCCGCCGCTTCGTTGGGAACGGTCCACTCGTCGATAATCTCTTGGTAGTGGTCTCGGCAGCGTTTGAGGAAGTAGGCGTATTCGCGGGCGGTGCTGGGTTTCAGACCCTGGGACGTCTGTAGCCAGTCTTGGAACACCGTCAGATACGCCGCTGGCGCGGTAGGCCAGTCCAAGGCCGCCAAGTCCCCCGCTGGCACTTTGCCGTGGGTGGCTATTGCCGCTTCGAGGCGTTGTTCGACCCAGGCAAAACCCATCTGCGACAATTCGACGTGGGGCTGCTGCCGGTACGCGCCCCGCGGATCGGTATTGCCTTCGCCCTGTAGCGCGTTGCGCTGTGTCGCGGCAAACGCATCCGCCTTCAATTCATCCATCAACGCCGACAACCGCACGCCGTTACGAAGTGTGCCCGCGATGAACTCCGCGTGGTGAACCCGGATGTAGATTGGCCAGTCTTTTTTCCACGGGCGAGCCTCGATCTCCTCCGACGATGCCTCGTCACGACCGTCTACATGGCGCATCCCAGTGGCTCGGCCGAAGATAACGATGTCATCTGGATTCTTCATCATTCTGCCCATGAAAAACACAGATCCATCGGCGACGCTACGTGGCCGCCTGCTTTTCGGATAGGTGCAGGCCCAATGGCAGCCGATCGCCTTAACCTCTTCTAGCACGCCAGAGTCGGAGGATGATCGATGGTCGCTGTCACCGAAGAATTTGACGAATGCCTGAGGCACTTCGGCAGCAGGTGACGCCGCGATGATCGAGGGAGAGGCAACAGGCATCGTCGCAGGATCAAATCCCGCGGCCACGCCATTGTCCGGCAGTGAAATTGTGGAGGCAGGCGGTGCCCCCGTGGTACGAACGGCGGTAATTTCGCTTTCCCAAGCAACAAGGCGCTCAAGTGTTAAATCGGGTCCGGCGCGATTCCACAACCCGTCGAAGTAATCGCGGCACCGGTGGATGATTTCGCTCTGATTGCTGACGAATCCGAACTCGTGGTTACGCAGCAGGGCGGCTTCCGTGAGGTTGGCCGAGGTGACGATCGCGTGTCGGTCGCCGAAGAGGTAGAGCTTAGCGTGCAAGCCCTTGACGCCGCGGATCTGTGCGCCGTTTTGCAGCAACAGGCGCAATGCTTCGGTGTCATTAACACCATCGCACATCTCCCCGAGATGGAAGCGAGTGATAACGCGGATGCGCTCGGGAGGCCCGCCAGCGAGCAACCTTTTTGCCGCTCGTACTTTGATGAAAGGACAGACAATGCGCAGATCCGCGCAACGTACCGCTGCAGCGGCGTGCAAGACGCTATCCCACCCCTGGTCAATGAGTTGAAAGGACGAAGGCATAGCTTTTCACTAAAATTCTCGGTTCTGAAGGCATTGCGCCGACTTCACCTTCTCCACGGCAATGTTCCGGGGAAGCGGACGCGGAAAAGGGCAATCTTAAGGTCATGCAGGTGCCAGTACAAGAAGGTCTGCGGACTTGTACAACTTAGGGATGAATCACTCGACTTGTTGCCGGTGGCGTTGCCACTCGATCCTCAAAAGATACGTAAATCGTTGATGATGAAAGTGGAGGCGAGGGCGGGAATTGAACCCGCGCATACCGGTTTTGCAGACCAGTGCATTACCACTTTGCTACCTCGCCTTGTTCTCGATGAAGAGGACGGAACACTAGGCGCACCACGGGCGGTGTCAACCTTGGGGCAGAAAGAAGAAACCCGGGCTGGGTGGCCCGGGTCTCTCGATAAAGCAGGGATGCCCGTGCAACGCGGCTAGGAAACCATGCGGATGGTGCCGACTTGGCCGGCGGCCATGGCGGCGTGCTGGGCGTCGGTGCAGGCGGAGTCGATGGGGGCATCGGCGGGGGCGTCGCTGGCGGTCAGGAGGCCCTGATCGGTCATCCAGCGTTCCACTTCTTCGCCACTGATGTCGGCGAGCATGGTGCCGTTGACCTCCACGCAGGGGGAGAGGGGCTGGCCGCTCTTTTGTTCCATTTCCCAGCGGAAGGCGGGATTCTTGATGATGTCCTTTTCCTCGTAGTCGAGGTTGTATTTGCGGAAGACGGACCGGATGCCTTCGCTCCAGCCGCAGTAGGTCTTCAGGTAGGCGGTGATTTTGGGTTGGCTCATAAGATAAGATCGGGTGATTTGAAGTTAGGGGAAATGGGGGCCGCAGCCAAGTGGATACGTCTCAGGTCACTTGAAGAACTTCTTCGCTTTCTCAAAAAAGCTTTCTTCCATGGCGGAACCATGATCGCCGAAGAGTTGGGCGAATTCCTCCAGTTTCGTGCGTTGCTCGGAAGAGAGCTTGGTGGGCACGGCGATCTGGACGTGGACGTAGAGGTCGCCGTGGCGGTCGGTGGTGCCCATGGTTTTGATGCCTTTGCCGCGCAGGCGGAAGGTGGTGCCATTCTGGGTGCCGGCGGGGACTTTGAGGCTGGCCTTGCCTTCGAGCGTCGGCACCGTGGTTTCGCCACCGAGGGCGGCGGTGGTGAAGGAGAGGGGCATCTGGCAATGCAAGTCGTCGCCTTCACGCTCGAAGACCTCGTGGGCTTTGACCTGGACGACGATATAGAGGTCGCCCGCGGGGCCGCCTTTGGTGCCGAAATCACCATTGCCGCTGGAGCGCAGGCGGGAACCGTCCTCAATGCCGGCGGGGATTTTGACGCGCACCTTCGTGCGTTCCTTGATGCGGCCGCTGCCGGCACAGGCCTTGCAGGGATCGGTGACGGTTTCGCCGGCGCCGCCACAGTCGGGGCAGGTCTGCTGGATCTGGAAGAAGCCGCGGGAACTGATGACCTGGCCGACACCGCCACAGGTGCGGCAGGCTTTTTTACCGGAGCCGCTGGTGGAGCCGGAGCCGCTGCAGGTTTTGCATGAGGCGAGGCGCTCGTATTCGATCTCGCGTTCGCAGCCGTGGGCCGCTTCTTCGAGGGAGATGTCCATGCCGTAGCGGAGGTCGCTGCCGCGCTGCGGACCGTCGCGCCGCTGGCGGGCGCCGTTGCCGCCGCCGCCGAAGAAAGATTCAAAGATATTGCCGCCACCCGCGCCGCCGAAGACTTCACGGAAGATGTCAAAAGGATCGTGGAAACCGCCGCCACCTGCGGGGCCGCCCATGCCGCCGCTGAACGCCGCATGGCCGTAGCGATCGTACGCGGCGCGCTTTTGGTCGTCGCTGAGGACATCGTAGGCTTCGCCAAGCTCCTTGAATTTATCTTCGGAGGTTTTGTCCCCCGGATTTTTGTCGGGATGGAACTTCACGGCCAGCTTGCGATAGGCCTTTTTCAGATCATCGGCAGAGACGTCGCGGGCGACACCGAGGACCTCATAATAATCGCGTTTTTCAGCCATGAGTCAGGGAGAGGGAGACGAGGAGAGGCGTGCGCAACAGGGGTTGGTTAGGCCGAAGGAGGGCCGCTGGAGACGACCACCGTGGCGGGGCGCAGGAGGCGGTCTTTGAGTTTGTGACCCCGGCGCAGGACGCGCAGGACGGTGCCTTCGGCGACGGTGGCGCTGGCCTCCTGGGAAACGGCTTCGTGGATGTTGGGGTCAAAGGGCTTGCCCAGCGCCTCCACTTCCTGTACGCCGTGGTCGCGCAGGAGATCTTGAAATTGGCGCAGCACCATGCTCAGGCCCATGAAGATCATGGACTTTTCCGACTCCGCGCGGGCCGCCTCGAGGCCCACCTCGAAGGTGTCCAGGATCGGGAAGAGGGAGCGCAGCACATCGGCATTGGCGTAAGCGCGGGTGTCCTGGGCTTCCTTCGCGGCGCGTTTGCGGAAGTTGTCGAGTTCAGCCGCATTGCGGTAGGCAAGGTCTTTCCAATTGGCGGCTTCCTGCTGGCAGATCTCCAGGGGATCTTTAGGGGCGGAGGCATCCGGGGCGGGAGCGGCCAAATCTTCAGCCGGAGGCTCAGCGGTCTGGGTCTCTGAGGTTGAATGGGGGGCGGTCATGAGGGAAGGAAGATCTAGGAAAGAGAGAAGGGAATCACCGGGAACGGAATCCAAAAGGATGCGGCCCGCGATGGAGGGCAGGGACTATGCCTTCTTCTGCAGGGCAATCAAGGTGATGTCGTCGTGGGAGCGGCGGCCACCGAGGAACTTTTCCACATCGGCGATGAGGCCGTCCACGACTGCCTGGGGGCCTTGCGGCGCCAGGGCGGCCAGGGTGGTCTGGATGCGTTCCTCGCCGTATTCCAGGCCCTTCATGTCCAGCGCCTCATTGACTCCGTCCGTGTACAGCAGCAGGCAATCGCCGTCTTCCATGGTGAAGGTCAAATCCTTGGTCACGCGCTCAAAAACCTCGCCTTTGTCGATGCCGACGGCGAGTCCGCCGGAGTGGAGGCTTTCGACCTTGCCGGTATTCTTGCGCCAGAGCAGGGGCAGGGTATGCCCGGCGCGGGCGAGCGTGAGGCTGCCGCTGCCGGGCGTCAGGTTCAGGTAAATCATGCTGATGAACATGTCCTCGCGGATGTCCGGGAAGAGCAGGCGGTTCACGGAGCCGAGCACGGCGGCGGGGGAGATATTGCTGGGGGCCGTGGACCGTAGAACGCTGCGGCACATGGCGGTGATGATGGCGGCCGCGGTGCCCTTTCCCGAGACGTCCGCGATGACGGTGCCGAGCCTGCCATCCGGCAACGGGATGTAGTCATAATAGTCACCGCTGAGGACCTTGGCGGGGATGTTTTTCCCCGCGATGGCGAAGCCCGCCAGGTCTGGATCCCGCTCCGGCAGGAGAATGCGCTGGATTTCGCTGGCGCTGCGCAGTTCCGCTTCGATCTGCTTTTTCTCGGCGGCGGCTTGATGGGCCAGGGCATTGGCCAGGGCAAAGGCGGACTGTTCGACCAGGGACTTGAAGACTTCGTAGTCGTTGGCGTTGTAGGTGCGCTGGTCCCGGGAGGCGGTCACCGCGAGCACCCCTAATTGCTGGGGCCCGAAGCTTAGCGGCCCCACCATGGCGGTGGCGTGGTGGTGAAAGTGGCTGACAAAACCGCCGAGCCGGCTGTCCTTGCGCAGGTCTTCAATGACTTCGACCTTTTGGGATTCGAAAATGCCGCCGAGAAGCCCGTCCCCAATGCCGATGGAGTGCAAACGCAGAAAGCTGAGCAGGGAGGCCGGGTTGGATTTGGCCATGGAGGCGATCCGCTCCGGCAGTTGCACCAGCGGCACGCATTTGTCGGAGTGATGGCGGGGCACGAGGGACTTGCCGCTGGGCTCCACCAGGTAGAGAGCGCCGCCGGTGCTTTCCATCACCCGCTGCACGCCCTCAACAATCAGGCGATACATCGCGGAGTGGCTGTCTTCGCGGGAAATGGCCTCCCCGAGGTCATGGAGAAAGCCGAACATGCGGCGCTCCTCTTCGACGATGGCCTTTTCTTCTTCGAGAATCTGGGTGATGGCCTGGTTCTTTTTCCGCGTCATTAGCCCAAAAGCCACCGCGGCTGCCACCAACAGCAGTGAGAGTACGACGATGACAACAGTGCTCATGTGTTCAACCGATCCCGGGCCGCCGCCAATGTTCACGGGCTTGCCTTAGCTGCAAGCGTGGGCGGGCCATGCATATTAGGTGGAGACGGCGACCGGTGCCGTGCTGCCAAGTTCCTTTTCCAGGAATTGAATCACATCGCGGAATCGTCCCTGATTAACGCCGCTGAGACTTGCCAGAGTCTGATGAGCCTGGAGCACGTGGTGGGTGTGTTCCTCTTTGCAGGAGGGGCCCTTTTCGGTGCAGTTGGCCAATTGCACGCACGCCTGCCGCCGCTCCTCGGGCCAGGCCGTGCCTGCGACATCCAGTTCGAGAATGTGGTCCAAACCCAGGCTGGTCAGCAGTTGCTGGTTGCGCTGGTTCGCATTGAGGACACTGAGAGAACCGCCACCGGTTTCCCGGAGATTGAGAGCCGCGCCGGTGATGGTTCCGAGGAAGGTGGAGTCCATCATCGGACAGCGTTCCAAGTCCACCACCACATCCCGCATGCCACCCGCCATCACCGCCTGCAGGGCGCGTTTGACCTGGACGGAATGCTGAAAAGTGCCCCGGCCTTCCACCCGCAACCAAAAGACTTGGCCGATCCGGCCGACTAAAATGGTGGTGGGTGCAATCACAATGGGTGGGGGTTACTCCAGAGAATTCGCGTGAAATGCCTTATTAGACGCACCCGGCAGGACCGCGGCGGCAAATAAATTGCCGGGGTCGCTTTCGGGTGGCGGGGGCTTTCATGGCTCTGAGGGACGAAAGATTAGTTCCAGAGGAAGGACTCCTGGCTGGCGAGTTCTTCCTTGCCGCGGCGCAAAGATACGCGCCAAGCAGTGACTCTGCCATGGGAATTATAGGAATCGCCAGTGACCTGAAATTTTGAAGTATTGTTGCGCCGCACATTCGAGACCTCTTCCTCAATGACCGTGGGAGTGAGACCGGAATTGGCCTGGCGGTATTCAAAGCGCACGGTGACTGGCTGGGTTCGATCGTCCGCCTTCCAGAAGATCGTGTAGTAATGGCCGCCGCGATCCATGATTTCCTCCTTGGTCACCGCGCCATAGAGGAGGTAATCCCGCTCAAACTGGATGGCGGGGTCCTTGGTCATCACGGGCTTTCCGGGAATCAGGTGGTAGTAGGTCACCTTGGAGATCCGCCCGCCCGGGCCAATGCTGACCGACGAGCAGGAACTGAGCGCCAAAATCAGGAACGCCAGGACCGATAAACGATGGAAAAAGGTGCGTGCCGCAGGCGTCATAGCGAAGAGACCACTATCCGAACAGTAGGGCGCGCTGTCAAATGCCGCCTGAGGATAAGACGCCGCTCTGTCTGCGCCCGCTTTTTGAGCTTTGAGCATCTTGATTTCACTTCTTTTTCTTCTTTTTGCCCTTGCCGGATTTGGCCGGGGCCGCCACGGGCGTGTTCGCCGTCGGCATCGGGGCGTGGACGCGCTCCCGCCAGGCCGCCATTAGGCCGTGCAGCTCGGCGGCCTTGTCCGGCATCTCCATCGCGAGGTTTTTGGTCTCACCGATATCGCTTTCGAGGTTGTACAACTCCAGGTGGTGGTCTTCAAAAAACTCCATGAGCTTCCATGGCCCCCGCTGGACGACCCCCACGGGCGTCGTGCGCCAGGTGCCCTCGCCTGCACCCAGGTAACCGGGAAAGTGCTGAAAAATCGTGTCGCTGGGATGGTGCGCCGTGTCCCGCCACAGCGCCACCAAACTGTGGCCATCAAGCGGGTAATCGGCGGGCGCCGGGGCTTTGGCGACCTCCAGGAACGTGGGATAGAGATCGACGTGGATGGTGGGGGTATCCGCGGTGGCGCCGGCTTTGACCATGCCCGGCCAGCGGACAATGAAGGGCACGCGGGTGCCGCCTTCGTAGAGGCTGCCTTTGCCGCTGCGCAGCGGGGCGTTGTCCGTGATATCGCCGGTTTTCTTCAGGCCTTCGCGGACATAACCACCCACGCCGCCGTTGTCGCTGGTGAAAATGAGCACGGTATTTTCCGCCAGTCGCAATTCGTCCAGTACCGCCATGACGCGGCCGACACTTTCGTCGACGCTGGCAATCATCGCCGCATAGGTCGGGTTGTTGTGGCCCCCGGCAGGCGGCTTGTCTTTGAACTTGGCGATCAGTTCCGGCTTGGCCTGATGCGGCGAATGCACCCCAAAATGCGGCAGGTAGAGGAAGAAGGGGCCGTCCTTGTGCCGGCGAACAAAATCCACCGCCTTGTCGGTAAGAAAATCCGCCAGGTATTCGCCCTCCGGGTAATCGGTCTTCGGGTTGGTATTGAACTCGAAGTGCCGGCCCATGGACACAATGGCTTCATCAAAGCCGCGCTTGCCGGGATGGTACTCGCCGCTTTCACCCAGATGCCATTTGCCAAACATGCCGGTGGCGTAGCCGGCCTTCTTTAAGGATTGGGCGATCGTGATCTTATCCAGCGGCAGTTGCTGGACATTATCCACGGGCCGCAGCGGGCGCTGCTGCCAACCGAATCGATCGATGCCGCCGACGGTGTAAACACCGGTGCGCGGCGCGTACTGGCCGCTCAGGAGGGCGGCGCGCGTGGGTTGGCAGTTTTGGCAATGGTGATGGCTGGTCAGCTTCATCCCCTGCGTGGCGAGCTTGTCGATGTTCGGCGTTTCATAGTACTTGCTGCCAAAGCAGGCCACATCCGTGTAACCGAGGTCGTCGGCCATGATGAAAACGATGTTCGGCGGCGCCGCTGCCTGGAGATGGGCGGCGGTGATTAGAAACCCGAAAAGAAGCAGGCGCGTGGTCATGGCGGAAGGTCGCCGTGAAACGCAGGCAGCGGCGCGGTCTTGCGCCTACTTGGCTGCTGTCAGCGCCGCAGTGACGGCCTCAGTGACGGCCTTGGCCTGCATTTCGCGCCCCGGTGTCTGCCAGTGAAACATGTCGCCGGCGGCGAGGGGCAGATGCTTCAGCATCAGCGCGGAGAGATCATTGATGGCCACGCCTTCCTCTTTCATGACCTGGGTGGCCATGGCGTTATGCTGCTCGATCGTGGGCTGGATCTCCGGGTTCAGCTTTTCCGGTTCACCTTTCACTGTCACGGGTGTGATCGTCGCCCAAATGAGTTTCGCCTGCGGCGCGCCTTTCTTGAGGTCTTGCACCATCTGCCGGGTGAGCGGTACGAACTGCGCTTCCGGAATGCGGCCCGCCTGCCAGCCGTGCAGGCCGAGATTGAAATGAATGACGTCGAATTTCTGCCACGCGGTGATGGCGGCGATGATCTCCGGCAGCTTCTTGTCCGCCTGGGTGGTGGGCGTGATCCATGCGTCGATGTTGGCCTTGCCGTCAAGGGCTTTGCGAACCATCTCCAGGTAGCCGTTGGTGATGGAGTCACCGATGAGGAGCACGCGCGGCAGGGCAGGATTCGTGACCTTGGCCTCCCGCAGGCTCCAACTGCCACCCTTCGGTGGCAGATTTTTGTCCGTCTCCTTGCCTGCGGGAATGACGGGTGCCTGGCCGTGGAGGGTCGTGATGAGGCAGAGGGCGAGAAGGAAGGGCTTCATGAGGGGTGTGGGAAGAGCGGTCAGCGGGGCGCAAGACTCACGTCATCCAGATCAAAACTTTGCCCACCCTTTTCGGTGGACGTGATGACGAGCTTGCCCGCATGGCGGATGGTTTCACGCCAGGAGTAGGCGTATGGAGACGGCACCCAGCCGGCGGCTTTGGCCTGTTCGTCGGTCCAGTCATGACGCAGGGTGGTGGTGAGAGTCTGCCACTCGGTGGTCAAGGGCGGCAGCTTTTCAAAGGTCCATTGCGCGACCTCATTCGCAAAGAGTTCAAAACGCGCATGACCTCCCGACGCCGCGGCGCGAATGCGGGCGCTCCAAGTGACCTCATCTCCGCCTAACAAAATAGGCCAATCGCCGGGCAGAGGCGTGGCGTGGGCGAAGGGGCGCAGATTCTTGGCGCGCTCTATGGTCAGGTAGCCTTCCGGATGATGTACGGCCTTGTCCACCCCCTGCCAGCCTTGCGCATCCTGATCGAAGGCGAAAACGAGAGGTGCATGCGGCGGCGCATGCGGCAGGGGAGAAACTTTGGGCGTAGGCAGATCCGTATTTACCAGGGTGGCGCCCCGGATGGAATACACCTTCGCGTTCGCCGCCAGGGTGATTTTGAGACGGAAGGTTCCGTCCTTTTCCGGCAGCTTCTCCATAGCCGCGTCGCCATCAGCAATCATGGTTAGGTCATTCGCCGTGGCTTTCAGGCGGGAGGTGGTGATGCCGGCGGGTTTCGTTTTGTCCAGCGCTTCGTAAGCCGCAAAACCATCTTCACGCAGGCGCGCCAGACAAAGGCTTCCGGAACGCTTCCAGCCCAGATGGATCGTGGGGCTGCCGCCATAGTAGAGCATGATCTGGCCATCCTGCGCCACGGGCGGACCTGCCTGGGCATAGATGCAGCCGCCGTCATAACTGCCTTTTTCCCCGAGCTTGAGAAAGGGCACGCCGGGCTGCACGCGCTGCCAATGGATCGAGTCGGGACTCCAAGCCAGTTCGCAGTCCACCGTACGTCCGGTGCCAAGATGGTACATCATCACATAGCCGAGATAGATGTTCCCATAAGGAAAGACCGTGAGCGCGTAGGTCTGATGGGTGCGGCCCTCGTCCAGCGTGCTGCGCAGCACCATGCCGCTGCTTTTCCAGTGGAGAAAATCGTCGCTTTCCAGTCGGGTCACCAGCCTCTCTCCCAGATACAGCTTGGTGAACCAAAGATACTTCCCGCTGCGTGTATCAAAGAACGCATTGTTATGCGTGTCCCCCTGCTGCGCGCTAAATCCCAGCATCTCCTGCGGGGCGCTCCAATGAATGCCGTCCGCACTGAAACTCGCCCTGGGTTTGCCCAGGCCGACATCAAATACCATCTTGTAGCGGCGCGCCGGATCCGGATCGTGGAGATCCTTGAAGACACCGACGTTGGGGCAGTCGCGTGCCACCGCATTATTGTCGCTCTTGCCGCCGAACTTGTGCAATCCCAGCGCGGGCTTTTGCCAGGTCAGCCCATCCTTGGAGCTCGCATACAAGAGATACCATCCCACGTCATGCACCGTGCTGGGATTCTCCATTTGGGCGATCACCTCCTTGTCGGCGAGCACATCCTTGTACCAGAGCTTCCAGAGTTTCTTCTCTGCATCCCACAAGACATTGGGATAATAATTGTTGGTCGCATTTTCCCAGGGCTGATCGGCGGGAAGCAAAGGATTGTGTGGGTCCTTGACCGGTGTGCCCAGCACCAAATGCGCATTCTCGGCTTGTTCGATGACCCGCGTATCCAGCACCAGCACCGTGGTCGGATCAGGCTGGACAAGAGTGGGTTCAGCCGCCGCGAGGTGCGCGCTGATCAGAATGAATAAGCCCAAATAGTGCATGTTAGGATTCGATTACTCCGCGTTCTGAATTTGCTCGCGAATCTTCTCCAGTTCCGTCTTCGCGTTCACCACGCAATGCGCGATGTCAGCGCTGTTGGCTTTGGAGCCCATGGTGTTGAATTCGCGGAAGAACTCCTGCACCAGAAAATCGAGGCTGCGGCCTGTGGGCTCCGTGCTGGCCAGGTAGGTGCGAAATTGTTTCAGGTGACTGTCGGCGCGCGAAAGTTCTTCCGAGATATCCGTGCGGTCGGCGAAGAGCGCGACCTCTTTGAGGAGTCGTTCGTCATCGAGCGGCAGCGGTAGGCCTGCCTGCTCCAGACGCTGTTGCAGCGCCTGGCGGTGGTGCTCGGCGACGGCGGGCGCCTTTTCACTGATTTGGTTAAGCAGCAGCTCAATCGTCGTCAGCCGCGCCTCGATGTCCTGGCGCAGGTGTGCGCCTTCGGACTCGCGCATCATCACCATCTGCGTCAGCGCGATGGCGAGCGCTTGTTCGATCGCGGGCCAGGCCTTCTGCGGTTCCGCCGCCGTCTGATCCTGAGTGATCACGCCGGGCAGGCGCGCGATCTCACTCAGGCTGATATCCGGTGTCAGGCCCAGCCGCGCGGCCATCTGTTGCAGGGCGGCGACATAGGCGGCGGCGATGGCCTCGTCCACCCGGGGTGCCGCGGCCGTCTCGGCTCCCGTGCCGGAACGGATCTGCACATTAACCCTGCCCCGCGAGACAGTGGCGCTGACCTGGGAGCGCACGGCGGCCTCCAACTCCGCGAGGTCGCGCGGCAGATGCACGACCACCTCCAATTGCTTCCGGTTCACACTGCCGCATTCCACCTGCCACGTGGTGTCGTCTTGCGACGCCTCGCCGCGCCCGAATCCTGTCATGCTCCTC
>JAXMIV010000552.1:0-3355 GCA_034377045.1 Prosthecobacter sp.
CAAAAGCGTGGCCGAGTTGATGAGCTACGGCACCACCATATTGAAGCGCGGCGACGTGATGGAAGGCGTCGCCGAGATGATTCACGAGGTGCAGGCGGAAGCGACCTTCCCCGACGGCACCAAGCTCGTCACCGTTCACAACCCCATTCGATGAGGATGATCCCTGGAGAAATAATCGTCGCGGTCGAACCTGCGGAACTGACCGCCAATGCCGATCGCGAAACCAAACGGCTGGAAGTCGCCAATACCGGCGACCGGCCTGTGCAGGTCGGCAGCCATTTCCATTTCCATGAAGTGAACTCCGCGCTGCGTTTCGACCGCGAGGCCGCGCGCGGTTTTCGGCTGAACATCCCCGCGGGCACCGCCGTGCGCTTCGAGCCGGGCGACACGCGCGAAGTCGATCTCGTCGCACTCGCCGGCACGCGGGAAGTCTTCGGCCTGAACAATAAAGTGAACGGAAAACTATGAGCCTGAAAATGACGCGGCGGCAATACGCCGAGATGTTTGGCCCGACCGTGGGCGATCAAGTGCGCCTCGCGGATACGGAGCTGTTCATCGAGGTCGAGCGCGACTTGATTGCCGAGGCGGGTGCGCATGGCGACGAAGTCAAGTTTGGCGGTGGCAAAGTGATCCGCGACGGCATGGGGCAATCGCCCACGGCGCGCGATGCCGAGGCGCTCGATCTCGTGGTGACGAACGCGCTCATTCTCGACGCCGTGCAGGGCGTGATCAAAGCGGACATCGGCGTGAAGCACGGGCGCATCGTCGGCATTGGCCACGCGGGCAATCCCGGGATTCAGCAGGGCATCACACCGGGCATGGTCATCGGCGCGGCCACCGAGGTGATCGCGGCGGAAGGCTGCATTGTCACGGCGGGCGGGATCGATGCGCACATTCATTTCATCTGCCCGCAGCAGATCGAGCACGCGCTGGCCAGCGGCATCACCACCATGCTCGGGGGCGGCACCGGCCCGGCGCACGGGACCTACGCCACCACTTGCACGCCAGGCATCTGGAACATTCACCGCATGCTCGAAGCGGCGGATGAATACGCGATGAACCTTGGCTTCTTCGGCAAGGGCAACTGCTCCACGCACGAACCCCTGCGCGAGCAAGTGCTGGCGGGGGCCATCGGCCTGAAGCTGCACGAAGACTGGGGCACGACGCCGGCGGCCATTTCGACCTGCCTCGACGTGGCCGATGAACTCGACGTGCAGGTCGCGATTCACACCGACACGTTGAACGAAGCGGGCTTCGTCGAAGATACGATCCGTGCGTTCAAGGGCCGCACGATTCACACCTTTCACAGCGAAGGCGCGGGCGGTGGCCATGCGCCGGACATCATCCGCGTGTGTGGCGAAGCGAATGTGCTGCCTTCGTCCACGAATCCGACGCGCCCCTTCACCGTCAACACCATCGACGAGCACCTCGACATGCTCATGGTCTGCCATCACCTCGACTCGAAGATCCCCGAGGACGTGGCCTTCGCCGAATCGCGCATCCGCCCGGAGACCATCGCGGCGGAGGATCTGCTGCACGATCTCGGCGCGTTCTCGATGATGGCCAGCGACTCGCAGGCGATGGGCCGCGTCGGCGAAGTCATCATCCGCACCTGGCAGACCGCGCACAAAATGAAGGTGCAATTTGGCAAACTCGACGCGCCGGTGCATCAGGCGGCGGACAATTTCCGCGCCCTGCGCTACGTGGCGAAATACACGATCAACCCCGCCATCGCGCACGGCATCGCGCACGAGGTCGGAAGCATCGCGCCCGGCAAGCTCGCGGATCTCGTGGTGTGGAAGCCGGCGTTCTTCGGCGTGAAACCCGAGATCGTGGTCAAGAGCGGCTACATCGCGATGGCCAACATGGGCGACCCCAACGCGAGCATTCCCACGCCGCAGCCGATGCTCTATCGCCCGCAGTTTGCCTCCCACGGACGCGCCAAATTCTCCACCTCAGTCACCTTCGTCAGCGGCGTGGCGCTGCAAGCAGGCCTGCTCAATGAACTGCACCTGGCCAAGCGTCTCTCTGCCGTCAAAGATACGCGCAAAGTCACAAAGCGCGACCTGCTCTGGAATGACGCCCTGCCGAAAATCGAAGTCGATCCCGAAACCTACACCGTGAAAGCCGACGGCCGCCATCTCACCTGCGAGCCCGCCAGCGTGCTGCCCATGGCCCAGCGCTATTTCCTTTTCTAAACACCACACGCGACTGCCCATGAAACATCCACGCCCATCCACGCTGCTGCCGCTCCTCCTCTTCACGCTCGCCCTCGCTCCCGGCCTCGCGCAGGCGCATCCGGGTCATGGCGCCGGTTTCTCCGCCGGAGTCGCGCATCCACTCTCCGGGCTCGATCACCTGCTCGCGATGCTGGCCGTTGGCTTGTGGGCGGCGCTGCTCGGCGGGCGAGCGCGTTGGGCGCTGCCGGCGGCGTTCCTCGGCGTGATGACGCTCGGCGGCGCGCTCGGCCTCGCCGGTCTTCGCGTGGCGTTCGCGGAGTTGGTGATTTTGAGTTCCGTCGTGGGCCTCGGATTGATGGTCCTCTTCGCGGCTTGACTACGCTTTGGCGCTGCCGTGGCCATCGTCGGCGGATTCGCTCTCTTTCACGGCCTCGCCCACACCGGCAAAGCGCCTGCGGAGATCAGCGGGCTGGAATACATGGCCGGCTTCGTGGCCACGACCGCGGTCCTGCTCGGGTCAGGCTTGGTGCTCGGCACCGCCGGTCAGCGCTGGATGCAACCGTCGTGGGTTCGGTCCGCCGGAGGAACCATTGCCATCACTGGCGCGCTGCTGGCCGTTGGTTAGCGCCTGCGCGCTCGGAACCGCGTCTCTGCTTCGACGCTGGCTTCTCGCTGCCCGGCGGATGATCGAAGCCGTAGGTCAGCAGCAGCCGGGTGTCTTCCCACTTGCCGGCCCGGCTTCCTTTCATCACGGCGGAGATCACTTCCCGTCCGTCGCGCATGGCGGCGGTGACGAGCGTGTGTTGCGCGGGATTGGTAAAGCCAGTCTTGCCCCCGGTGCAGCCGGGGAACTCGAAGAGCAGGCGGTGACGGCTCCGCAAGGGCACGATCTCCGTGACCGGCGGGCCGGGAGGAAGAACCGGTGCGGGAGTGGCGAGCGGTGTGGCTGACGCGGTGCGGCTGCGAGTCCTGGCGGCTCCGCGCGCAGGCGTGGGTTTGGCCGGAACTTCACGGCGAAGGCGGGTCCAGTCGTAAGTCTTCGTGCCGGTGATTTCGCGGAAATAGGGCTGCGCCATGGCCGCTCGCCCGATGATCGCGAGATCCCGCGCGGTGGTCACGTGCTGCGGGTGGTGCAGCCCGTGCGGGTTGCGGAAGCTGGTGTTCACGGCGCCGAG
>JAXMIV010000553.1:0-5331 GCA_034377045.1 Prosthecobacter sp.
AAGTGGTGTGCCCAGCCTGTGGCGCGGCTCCGTATGAGCCGCGCCTCGTTGTTTCCAGCTTTTGTAAAAAGTGTGGTGTTCATCTCACCATGGATCGGAAGAAGGTCTCCGCCTCCAGCGTCACCCGCTCCACCATCCCCCCTAGAGAGAGCCGGGAACAGGAGCCGGCTCCCGTCACGGTTCTGCCGAAAATCACCTCCTCGATCGCGCCGACCGCCAAGCACAATGGCAATCACCCACCGCCAGAATCGGCGGAGCCAGTCACGCCCGAAGAAGCGGAGGAGGGTGGATTTGGCGCATTTCTCAAGCAACAGACCGCCGCAGCCCCACCGGCAGCTATCTCCGCACCACCGTCTCCTCCCAAAGAGTCGGCATCCGATGAATTGCTGATTGAGATTCCGGCGACACCACCGCCGCAGCCCGCCGACCCACCTGCGACGACGACAACCGTTTCACCTTTGGCGCGCGTGGTCCAGCGCTCTCAAGCCATTGTCTCCCCCTCAGTCCCATCCGAGGCCGCAGCGGAACTTTCCGACGATCTCTTCGCCGAACCGAAACCTGCGGTTGCGCGCCGTCCGCAGTCAAATTCGCCACCGCCCACGGCGACTCCGACGCCAATGTCTGCCAGCACCCTTCAGAAAATGAAGGATCAGGGCATGTACCGAAATCAATATTTCAAGGATGCCGAATGCTTCGAGTGCCCGCACAAGTTCAAAGTTAGCCGCTCGTCCCGCTCCGCCAGCTGCCCCGCATGTGGCGCGTCCATTGCCATGGAGGACATCGAGATCAACATGCCCTCCAATCAGGCGATCAAGACCCGCGGCGACGTCCTCATCCGCAAACGCGGCCACCTGTCCGGTGATCGCGTCGTGTGCAAAGACTTCCGCTGCTACGGCACCCTCGAGGCCGATGTGGCGGCCACCGGTGACGCCGTCTTTCGTTCCACTGGAACGGTGACCGGCAACGTGCGCTGCCGGCGCCTGATCATCGAGAAAGGCTGCGACGTGACCTTTCAACACCCCGTCCATGCCGACGAAGTGGAAGTGCATGCGCGAGTCACGGGTACCCTTGTGTCCAAGGGGCTGGTCCTAATCGGCGTCAACGGCTGTGCCAATGGCGACGTCACCGCACGCTCCGTCTCCATCGAGCCCGGTGGCGAATTGAATGGCACCATGAACATCGTGCGCGGACCCAATGCCAAGCCCAAGCCCGCCGCCGTTCAGGAAGAGCCTTCGCCGCCTCAGTCACCGTCGTAACATTGGCGATCATCGTTGGCTGCCAAGGAATACAATTCACCTGTTTGGTTAGGCCGCTCCCCGCCATCGCTTTCCGCACAGCATCATCCGCTATGAGTCAAACCCTCTCATCTGACGAACGCGGCATCATCCTCCCTTGCCCCGGCTGCGGTACCGCGAACCGTATCGCCTACTCCCGTCTCGATCAACAAGGGCGCTGCGGTACCTGCAAGGCCGCCCTGCCCATCATCACCATCCCTGTCGAGATCGGCAGCACCGCTGCTTTCACCGCGCTGGTTTCCCAAAGTCCCCTGCCCATCGTCATCGACTTCTGGGCGCCCTGGTGCGGCCCCTGCCAAATGATGGCCCCCGAATTCGCCAAAGCCGCCGCCCAAGCCCCTGGCGAAGCCGTCTTCGCCAAGGTCAACACCGACGACCAACAAGCCATCGCCGCCCAGTTCCAAATCCAAGGCATCCCCGCCTTCGCTCTCCTCCGCCACGGCAAGACGGTCGCCCAAACCTCCGGCTTCCAGCCCGCCGCCCGCCTCCTGGCGTGGGTGCGGCAGAAGTAGAATCCTCACAGCTCGCAACATCACGACGATTAAGGGTTGCAGGACGGGCGCCTCAGACGATCAAACCCCGCGTGCAATCTCCTTCCCCTCCGCTACCTCCGGAGTAAGCACGCGAAACATCGCAGCCGGCAGTTGCCCGCAGCCTCTCAAGAAGCTGCGGCGGTGCAGGTGGCGGACTCCACCGGGAAGTGGGCGTAAAAGGATGTGCCGGTGCCGGGCTTGCTATCGACATTCATAAATCCGCCGTGGCTTTTAACGATGGCCATCACGGTGGAAAGGCCCAGACCGGTGCCTTTGCCCAGTTCCTTGGTGGTGAAAAAGGGGTCGAAGATCTTGTCCCGTACCTCATCCGAAATGCCGGTGCCGGTGTCGGTGACCTGGAATACGACGTACTCGCCACAATGGATGTTAGGCCCAAAGTGGACGAAATCTTCATCTACGATCATCGTCTTTGCCGTGACCGCCAACCGACCGCCGTTCGGCATGGCATCACGAGCATTGACGTAGAGATTGAGAAGGACTTGGTGAATCTGCGTGGCGTCTCCCGTGAAGGCGGGCAGGTCTTCTTGGACAACGGCGCTGAACTGGATGTTCTTTGGGAAGGTCTCCTGTACGAAACGACCCATTTCCGTGATGACTTTTTGGGGAACGATCTTCTGCCGCTCGCCCTCGACACCACGGGCAAAGGCGAGAACCTGCTGGACCATGTCCGCGGCGCGTTTGGAACTTCCCTCGATGGTGGTAAGAATGCTGAGCTGATTCTCATCCAGCACGGAAAGCTTGATCAGGTCGACGGACATCATGATGGGCAGCAGCACGTTGTTCAGGTCGTGAGCGATGCCGCCGGCCAGGGTGCCAATGCTCTCCATGCGCTGCGCCCGCAGAAGGTGAGCCTCGAGCTTGTGGCGCGCGGCCGTTTCCAATTGCAGGTTGGCATTGGCTTTCTTCTCTCTTTCGCCGTTGCGCACAGCCTCCTCCATGAGCCCAATGGCGGCTGCCTCGGAGGCCTTCAATTCCGCGGTGCGCTGCTGCACGAGGCGGTCGAGGTTGTTCAGCATCATCTGGGACTCTTTCGCCAGGTCCCACTTTTTCGTGAGGGTATTGGCCAGTTGCTGCACTTCGATGGCGTCGAAAGGTTTCTTTAGGATGAGCATGCGGTCACCGGGAGCGACCTGCTCCTGCATCTGCTCCCAGGAATAGTCGGAGTAGGCAGTGCAGATGACCACCTGTAGATGTGGATCGACCTCCCAGATGCGCCGTGTGGTCTCAATGCCATCCCACCCGGGCGGCATCCGTACATCGATAAAGGCCAGAGCGTAGGGGCGGTCATCCACCAGCGATTGCTCGACCTTCCGCAGGCCTTCATCACCCTGGGAGGCCGTTTCGATGTCAAACCAGATACTTTCCTGGCCAGCAAAGAGTTTGGCTTCAAAGGCGTCCAGTTCGGCATCGACAGCCGCCGGCGCCCCGAGGATTTTGCGGAAGTCGCCGTGGATGGCGCTGTTGTCATCAATGACCAGGATGCGCCTGTTCGGATTCACGAGGAGTGGTGACACCATGGACGTCGAATCAGGGGTTGGCCTGCGCCTGCAGGGGAAGTTCGAGGGTAAAGGTGGCCCCCTGGCCGAGGCCAGCGCTATAGGGAATAAGTTTGCCGCCCAGCTCGCGCGCGGCGAGGGCGCCGCTATGCAGGCCGAAGCCGTGGCCGTCCTTCTTGGTAGTAAAGCCGTGCTGGAAAATCCGCGTCAGGTTTTCTGCGGCGATGCCGATGCCGTTGTCAATGACGGCTATTTCGACGCCGTTGTTCTGATTGAGATTCGCGCGCACGGTCAACCGCCTGTCCGTGTCGATGAGAGCCAGGGCGTATTTCGCATTGCCCAGCAGGTTGACCAGGATTTGCAAAACCTTGTGGCGGTCCGTCAGAATCGGCGGCACGTCTGAAATCTCCCGGACAAGGTGCAATTCATGGCGGCGAAAGCCGGCCTCATTGATGCGAATGGCGTCTTCGATCAATTCATTGATGGAAAGCCTCTCCAGCACACCGCAACCACGCGCGTAGCTCTGCTGCATGGAGACGATGTCCTTGATGTGCTCGATGTTCTTGCGCAGGGATTCCAGTTCCTCCAAAATGGCCTGCTGCGGCGCCGCGAGGTGCCCGACCAGCTTCAACAAATAGGTGGGTAAGTCCTTGCCACGCGGGTCGCTGACGAGAAAGCCCGCGAGATCGGCCGAGTTTTGCAACAGGAGTTCCGAGACGTTTTTCAGGCCGCCGATTCTGAAGCCCCGGACCTTCGTGGAGACGACCTCCGCGGAGACACTGACGCTGTTGAGCACATTGCCTACATTGTGAAGGATGCTCGTGGCCACCTCCGCCATGCCAGCCTGGCGTGAGGTGACGAGCAATCGCTCGTTCGCCTCCGCGAGATCGGCCTCGGCGCGCTTGCGCGCGGTGATGTCACGAAAGTTGATCACCAGGCCAACGCTCTTGCCATCTACCTTCTGGGGTTTGACATAGCGTTCGAAGGTTAGGCCATTCTTCAACTTGATCACATCAACGGACTCGCCCTCCAGAGTGGCATCCAGTTCCCCGGCCCGTCGAATGTACTCGACGGGGTTCTCCGTCTGATTGGCGAAAAAGGCAAGATGGCCATCCTCGCTGGGCTCATCCAGCATTTTCGGGGGGAGATTCCACATGCAGGCGAACTGGCTGTTGTGACACACCACCTCCCCCGTGAATTGCACGGCGATGATGCCATCCGCGGTGGAGTCCAGCGTGGCATTGAGCAGAGAAAGGGATTTGGCGAGTTGGCGCGTGCGCTCCTGGACACGCTTTTCCAGGCCGTCCCGCGCGACTTGCAAGGCAGAGTCCTGCAACTGGATCTGGCTGAGCATCTCGTTGAAGTTATCGACGAGGCTGCCCATCTCATCCTCACTCTTCTTCACCGCGCGCACCGAGTAGTCTCTTTCCGTGGCCACCGTACTGGCGATCTGAGCCAGGTGGGAGATGGGACCGGAAATGAACTTTTGCAGCGCCGTGGAAAGAAGGAAGGCCAGCAATAAAGCGCCGGTCATGACGATGATGACGATGATCGCGGAATGCTGCAGACGCTGGGTGATCGCCGTGAAGTCCGCAGCGATGTAGACGGAGCCGATGAATTCACCCGCCAGGGTGATGTCCTGATAGGTGTCCAAGCGATCATCCTGGAAATGTTGGCCGGTTCGTTGGGCCTCAGGAAACGTGAAGGTGCCCTTGAGGTCGGCTCTTTGATACTGGACAATGAAAGTCCCCGCCTTGTCGTAGACACAGGCGGCCAGGATGCCAGGGTCGGCCTTCAAGGTGGTCAACGTCTGCACGATGGACTCGGGGTCATTGAAGGTGAGACCGGAAGCGACATTGTCATCGAACGTGTCGGCAATGATACCGAAGTCCCGCGCCATAGTTTCCCGAAAAGCATGCCGCTCATAGATGAGGATGGCCGCGCATGCCAGCAGCAGGGCCGTCGAACTGATGACCATGATGATGA
>JAXMIV010000554.1:0-5357 GCA_034377045.1 Prosthecobacter sp.
TGGACGCCAGCCGGGCGATCAGCGTCGCTGACAATGAGATCGCTCAGTATACCTTTGCCACCATCGGTTCTCCGCAGAAGCGCAATAAGCCTGTCGCCATCGCCATCACGGCGCGGGACATCAAAGGCGCGGCGATCACCAACTGCAGCGGGAGTGTGACGCTGAAGTCCGCTTCACCGGCAGGAGTGGTACCCTTTTCACCATTGACGTTAGGCGGATTCAGCAACGGCGTGGCCGCGGGATCGATCACGATCACGACCATGGCGACAGGCATGACCCTGACCGCCACGGACGCCACGGGCAAGAAGGGCACCAGCAACGCATTCAACGTGGATCCCGGAGTTCACGAGTCGTTTGTGTGGTCGGGATTGCCGGCAACGGCCGTGGCGCAGGGCGCCTTGTTCAGCGCCAAGGTCGTAGCGATGGATGACACGGGCCACACAGCCACGAATTACACCAGCCCGACCGACATCGAGGCCTATGTGCCCGTGCTTGACCGCACCATCGGCTCACTCACCTCCACAACGACCACAACGACCACCACGAAACTCTACAACACTGCGGCACACGATTCGCGGATGCAGATGATTTACACCGCCGCGGACCTTGGTGCGGAGCCGCGCTGGATTGGCGCGCTACAGACCAGCCTCGTCACCGCGGGCGGACAAGTGATGAAAAGCTTCAACATCCGGTTGAAGTACACGAACCGGGAAAGCTTTGACGGAGGCAGTTGGGAAGATGGCGGGTGGACCACGGTGCATACGTCAGCGAGTGCCGCGGCAACTGCCGCGTACTTTACGTTCACGCGGCCCTTTTACTACAATGGCACGCAGAATCTGATGGTGGACATCAGCTTCAACAACACCACGGCCACGAGGGCGGGTGTATTGCGGCAGGTGCCCGTATCAGCCAACCGTGTTCTCTCCGGCACCAGCAACAGTACCCATGGTGACCCGCTCGCCTGGACACCCATGACAGGACCGGCGCCGGTCATTTCTCATGAGCTGCCAACGCTGGTTTTTTATGCCGCCCGAAGCTTGGGTCCGATCCCCGATTCTCCCGTGACCTTCGCTGCCGGATCATGGTCAGGAAAGACCTTTGCGCCCACCGCCACCAGTCAGGCGGTCTGGCTGCTGGCGATGGCGCCTTCCGGCGTTTTTGGCTTCAGCAACAAGGTCACGCTCACCAGTACCACCACCAATCCCGCAAGCACGGGCATCGTGTTTTCGGATAGCTTTCAAAGCGGCGTCCTTGGTGCTTCCTGGACCACGGCCGGCAACAGCGGCCCGACCGCCCGCACCCGGGTGACCACCGCCAACATTCCCAAGGCCGGTCTATACCACCTAACGTTGGATACGACTAGCACGACCCCGGGCACCTTTGCACGCAACAGCCCGACTTTGCGTGTCAATCTGACCGGGCGAAGAAATGTCATGCTCGATTGGCATGCCAAGTCGTTCAACGACGAAGCGCACGCACCAATGCTATCGGGACCGATGGGCAGCTTTGACTCGGCGATGAATTATGATGGCGTGGCCATCAGTCCGGATGGAGTGACTTGGGTGGAGGTGGCGCCTCTGCGAGGTCTTGGCCCAACCTATGGAATGGTCGCATCTCGCGTATTTCTCGACCCCATCGTTCAGCGCATGGGCTGGGACTACAACGGCGCCTTCCAGATCCGCTTCTCTCAATATGATGATCAGGCAATCGCCAATGACGGCGTGGCCATCGATGAGGTGGTGGTGAGAGCGAACCCGCCCACCGCCATCGCCGTGTCGATGCCAATGAACATTCTCGAGGGCACGCTGAACGTGCCGGTGACTGTCAGCCTCCCGGTGGCTCCGATCGTCAACACCGCCATTACCCTCACGTCCAACTCGCCGGCGCACCTAACCATCAGTTCTCCCATTACCATCCTGGCAGGCCAAGCCAGCGCGACCGCGGCAGTCAGCGCTCCGCAGAACCACTATACTGACATTGGCAAGGATGTCATTGTAACCGCCTCCGCACGCGGCCAAATCGCCGCCAGTTTCCACACAAGGGTCGTGGATGATGAGCAGCCCGAACTCACCGTTTACCTACCCGAAACAATGACCGCAAGCGCGGGACCGGTGACTGGCACGGTGATCCTGACATCGCCAGCGACCACCGCCGTCCAGGTCTATTTCACCTCCAGCGACAATACCAAGGTTGCCGCAAGCAACTGCGCCACCATCGCTCTCGGTCAATCCTCTGGGACCTTCACTCTCACACCGGGTGCCGCGGCGCAAACTGGTGAAATTCAAGCCGTCACCATCACCGCTTCCGGCCAGGGCCTGGTGGACGCTTCTAGGGTGATCGAGGTGATGGATCAATAACTCAACCCGCGATCACGGCCGCCCGGGCGTTTTCTTCGGCGCCGGTTTTTTCCAGGTAGTAGTCGTAACCACCGGTGTACGGAGTGACGATGCCGTTATTGATGTGCAAGACCTTGGTGGCGAGGGAACGGATGAAGTGAACATCGTGGGAGATGAAAACCAAGGTTCCTTCAAAGCGCTGAAGGGCGAGAATCAGACCTTCGATACCCCAAATGTCCAGGTGAGTCGTGGGCTCATCCATCAATAACAAGTTGGGCGGATCGACGAGAAACTTGACGAGATTGAGGCGGCTCTTCTCGCCGCCGCTGAGGATCTTGCACTTCTTGTACACGTCTTCGCGTTTGAACAGGAAGGAACCAAGGATGCTGCGGGCATCGTCCTCACGCAGATCGGGCGCGCAGCGTTTGAGTTCTTCCAGCAGAGTACACTCAGGCTCCAGGGTGTCAGAGCGGTGCTGCGAGAAATAACCCATTTTGACATTGGTGCCAAAACGGCGATCACCCTTCTGAAAGGGAACCACGCCGGCCATGATCTTAATCAGAGTGGACTTGCCGGAACCGTTGGGGCCGACGAGGACGGTGCGCTCGCCACGTTCGACTTCGAGATCGAGGCCCTTGTAGACCTGTTTGTCGCCATAAGCCTGATCGATGTCCTTGAGGGCGATGACGCGCTGGCCCGCGCGTTGGGGCTGGGGGAAGTTGAAGCGGAAGGCTTTGCGCAGCGGCCGCGGCTTCTCAAGTTTGTCCATCTTTTCGATCTCGCGCTCACGGCTAAGAGCTTGCGAAGCTTTGGAGGCGACGGAGCGGAAGCGATCGACGAACTCCTGCATCGTTTCGATTTCGCGCTGCTGATTCTTGTAGGCCTTCATGGCCCGCTCCCAGTTTTCCTCCTTCTGTTTCAGGTAGGTGCTGTAGTTGCCCTGATACTGGATGAGCTTGCTGTCCTCAATCTCATAGACGGTCTCGATGAGTTCATCCATGAAGTCGCGGTCATGGGAGATGAGGAGGATGGCGCCGGGATAGTTCTTGAGGTAGTTGCGAAACCACATCAATGAAAGCAGGTCCAGGTGATTGGTGGGCTCATCCAGAAGCAGAAGATCCGGCTCAATGACGAGGATGCGGGCGAGGTGGGCGCGCATGACCCAACCACCGGAGTATTCGCGGGCGGGGCGGTTGAAGTCGGCTTCCTTGAAGCCGAAACCGCGCAGGATCTTTTTGGCCTTCGCCTCGGCTTGCGGGTCGTTGAGGGCATCGTGCTTTGACTGCGCCTCGCCATATTCTGGGGCGGTGACGTCGCCACGCGATTCGTAGTCAGCCAGGAGCGTTTCGAGTTTTTGGATCTCGCCGGCCCTGCCGGTGGCGACATCGAGGATGGTTTCCTCGGCAACGGGCTCACTTTCCTGGGAGAGGTAGCCCATGGTGGTCCACTCGTCCCGGTTGACCTCACCCGAATCAGGCTCATCGGTTTTGCGGATGAGGGAAAAGAGGGTGGACTTCCCTGCCCCGTTGGGGCCCACCAAGGCCACGCGTTCCGCGTAGTTTACGGTCATGTTCGCGCCGGTAAAGAGGGCGCGGGCATTGAAGGTTTTGGTGACGTTGCGTAGAGTAAGCATGCGGGGGGGCGGAGCCTGTAGCACCTTTGGGGCTGGCTTGCAGGCCCTTTTTCAGTTGGCACAGCCTTAGCTTTTTCCTGAAACAGGCCGATCATCCCCGCCCGTATCCCTTTCCCCTCATGTTCAAACCCATCCCCCGCCGACAGATGCTCCGTGGCCTCGGCGCGACCGTGGCGCTGCCTTTCCTGGAGGCGATGCGCCCCAGCAGCATTCGCGCGGCGGCGACTGCCCCGCCGGTACGGCTTGGGGTGCTGTTCATGCCCAATGGCGTGCGCGAGGATCGCTGGACACCCGAAGGCGAGGGCAAGGCATTCAAGCTTTCCCCCATCCTCAGTCCGCTGGAAGTGTGGAAACAGGACATCACCGTGCTGACCGGCCTCGGCAATCAGGCCTCCCTCGCGGGCGACGGCCACTACGCGAAGACCGCCAATTGGCTGACCGGAACCCCCATCGCCAAGACCACGGGCAAGGATCTGCATTGCGGCATCTCCGTGGATCAGGTCCTGGCGCGGGAAAAGGGGTACCAAACGCGCTTCCCTTCCCTGGAACTCGGTACGGACCCAATCATGAGCGGGGTCGACGTCAACGTGAACTACACGAAGCTTTACGGTAGCCACATCGCCTGGCGGACACCGACCAGCCCGATCCCCGCGGAGATCAATCCGCGCTTCGTTTTCGACCGGCTCTTTCGTGAGAATGCGCAGCAGCGCAAGGCTGGCGCCGAGGAGAACAAGAGCGTCATGGATCTGGTCATGACGGACGCGAAAGCGCTGCGCGCCAAGGTGGGCCGGGAGGATCAGCAGCGGCTGGATGAATATCTCGAAAGCCTGCGCCACATCGAACGCCGCATCGACGCCGACATCGCTCGCGTGGCCAGCGGCGAAAACCTGGACCCAGCGATGACCGAGGCCATCAGCCGGCTCGATAAAAACATCACGGCCGTGATGGCGAAGGCCCAACCCGGCAAGCACCCAGGCTCCCAACTGCGCCTCGATCACACCGAGCACTGCCGCCTCATGCTGGACCTGATGGCGATGGCGTTCTGGAGCGACAGCACGCTGGCAAGCACCTTCATGTTTGGCTGGGCCGTCAGCGGCAAAAACTTTTCTTTCCTGCCCGGTGTGGCGGGCGGTCACCACGAGATTTCGCATCATGACAAGAAACCTGAAAAGCTGGAGGCCTACGAGAAGATCAACCGCTGGCATGTCGAGCAGTTTGCGTACTTCATCGATCGTCTGAAGAGCATCAAGGAAGGCGACGGCACTCTCCTCGATCACAGCTTGATCCTGTTTGGCTCCAGCATTCGCGATGGCAACAAACATGATCCGAAAAACCTGCCGCTTGTCCTGGCCGGCCACGGCGGCGGTGTGCAAGGCGGTCAGCACCTC
>JAXMIV010000555.1:0-2663 GCA_034377045.1 Prosthecobacter sp.
CCGGGCCGAAAGCCTCTTCGGCTTGCGGGCGTATGTTGACGCCTGTGAAGCCTCTAACGACCACTGCCTTTCTCCTGGTGATCCCTGCGGTTTGCTCCGCGGTGGAGCTGACCTTTGAGAAGGACATCCGCCCCATCCTCAAGACGCATTGCTTTCAGTGCCATGGCGAGGACGGGCATACGAAGGGGGACCTGGATGTGCGCTTGAAGCGGTTTTTGGACAAGGGCGGGGAGTCGGGGCCGGCGATCATTGCGGGGAAGCCCCATGAGAGCCCGCTGTTTGAGATGGTGAAGAGCGGTGAGATGCCGAAGGTGGATAAGAAGCTCAAGCCGGTGGAAATCGCGAAGATCGAGCAATGGATCGCGCAAGGCGCCAAGACCGTGCGGCCGGAGCCGGAGAAGATTGTGGGGCACTACATTACGGAGGAAGAGCGGGGATGGTGGGCGTTTCAGGCGATTCGGAAGCCGAGGGTACCGAGTGCTCAGTTCTCAGTGCGCAGTGCTCAGTCGGGGGAGGTGATGCGTCGTGGCGCGAATGCGATTGATGGTTTTGTGGGGGCCAAGCTGGAGGCGGCGACAGTGGCTCCTTCGCCTGAGGCGGATCGGGCGACTTTGATTCGGCGGGCGTACTTTGATTTGTTAGGCCTGCCGCCAACGCATGAGCAGGTGGCGGCCTTTGTACGAGATCAGCGGCCGGATGCGTGGGCGCGGTTGATTGATGATCTTTTGAAGTCCCCGCATTATGGCGAACGCTGGGGGCGCCATTGGCTGGATGTGGTGAGTTATGCGGACAGCGAGGGCTACAATGACGAAGATGCGCCGCGCGATACTGCCTGGCGCTACCGCGATTACGTGATCCGCGCCATCAATGGGGACAAACCCTTCGACGAGTTTCTGCGCGAGCAGCTCGCGGGAGACGAGATGATCCCGATGCCGCCGAAGGATCTGACGAAAGAGCAGCAGGAAAAACTGATCGCCACCGGCTTTCTGCGCATGGCGCCGGACGGCAGCGGCACTCGCAACGATGATCCCGACCTGGCGAAGAATGCGGTTCTGACGGAGACGGTCAAGATTGTTTCAAGCTCCCTGTTAGGCCTGACAGTCGGCTGCGCGGAATGCCACGATCACCGCTATGACCCCATCCAGCAGGTGGACTTCTACAAGCTGCGCGCCCTCTTTGAACCCGGCATGGATTGGAAGAAGTGGCGTGATCCGCGCCAGCGTGAGATTTCGCTGCTGACCGAAAAGGAGAAGACCGAGTCCAACGAACTGGAAACCAAGGCCAAAGCGGTCGAGGCAGAGGTGCAGCCGAAGCTGGATGAGTTGCAGGCCTGGATCTTTGAGCAGGAATTGAAGAAGATCTCCGAAGACAAGCGGGCCTATGCGCAGGAGGCCGGCCTGCTGTGGCGGAAGGATCGAACCAAGCTCACACCCGAGCAGGCGAAGTATCTGGAAGATCATCCCTTTCTCAAGGTCGGCAATTCAGCCGGGATCTTGAACTTGTTTGCGGCCACCTTCGGCCGCCAACAGGAGCTGGCGGACTTCCTGGCTGAGAACGCGGCTCGCGCCACCGCCCTCCGTGCGCAGAAGCCGAAGAACGAAACCGTGCGCGCCTTTGGCGAACCCATTGCTTACGGCGGCAAGACGACCCTACCGGTGACGCAGGTTTTCATGCGCGGCAATCGCAACACTCCCGGGCCGGCGGTAAATCCTGGCGACCTGATTATCCTCAACCCGGACAAGCCGGTGGAGTTTGCCGCCGATGATCGCGACCTGCCGACGACGGGCCGCCGTCTGGCCTTCGCCAAGCACCTGACCAACGGCCAGCATCCGTTGCTGGCGCGGGTGTTGGTGAACCGCTTTTGGCTGCATCATTTCGGCCGCGGCCTGGTCAATACGCCGGGGGATTTTGGCACGCAAGGAGAGCGGCCCTCGCATCCTGAGTTGCTCGACTGGCTCGCGGCCGAGTTCATGGAGAACGGCTGGAGCCTGAAGCATCTCCATCGCCTGATGATGAATTCCGCGACCTATCGCCAAGGCAGCGCCCGCCGTCCGGATGCCGAGCGGGTCGATGCGGGCAATGCCTTGTACTGGCGCATGAACGTACATCGCCTGGATGCCGAAACCCTGCGGGACTCCATCCTTGCGACCACAGGCGGCCTCAACATGCAGCCCTTTGGTTCTCCCGTTCCGGTGCGGGAGGATGACAACGCGCAGGTCGTAGTCGGTATGGAAAAACCGACCGCGGAAGGATTGGAGTATCGCCGCAGCGTGTATGTGATGCAGCGGCGCAGCATGCCCGCCTATCAGCTTGCCGCCTTTGACTCACCGCAAATGGAGCCTAACTGTGAGTTGCGCAACGTCAGCACCGTGGCGCCGCAATCGTTGTTGATGCTGAACAGCGCCTTCCTGGTGGATCAGTCGCGCTCCTTTGCCCAGCGCGTCCTCAAGCAGGCTGGCGCCGATGCCCGCACCCGCGTGACTACCGCGTGGACGCTTGCCTTTGGCACCCCGCCCTCTCCGGTGGAAATCAGCGACATGGAGAACTACCTAACCGAACAGGCCGCCCTGCTTTCCAGCGGCGCTCTGAAGAAGGGCGATCCTGATCCTGCCGAAAAAGCCCTTGCCAGCCTATGCCAGGTGTTGCTCGGATCGAATCGGTTT
>JAXMIV010000556.1:0-3628 GCA_034377045.1 Prosthecobacter sp.
CGGCTTCGGCGCCGCCCCGAAGGACAAGGTGAGCGAGGATCTTTTCAGAGAGTCGCGCACGAAGGACTTCATCGATTTCGGCTTTGAGGCGGAGTTTATTGGCCGTCTGCCGGTGCGGGTGTTTTGTGACTCACTGAGCGCGGATGACCTGTTTCAGATCATGAAGATGTCCGAGGGCAGCCTGATCCGGCAGTATGAGCGAGAGTTTCATGCGTACGGGGTGCGGGCGGTTTTTGAAGATGATGCCTTGCGGACGGTGGCGGAACGGGCGGCTGAGGAAAAAACCGGCGCGCGTGGCCTGGTCACCGCGTGGGAAAAGGTGCTGCGCGATTTCAAATTCGAACTGCCGAGCCTGGGCCTGCCGGACCTGATCGTGAACGGTGCGCTGGTGAGCGATCCGGAGAAGGCACTGGAGCAATGCCGGCAGGACGCCCTGCACTTTCAATCGGACGGCCGCGCGGACGAGGTGCGCGCCTTTGCCGCGCAGTTCAGTCACGAACACAACATGGAACTGGTGTTTGATCCCGATGCCATCCATGCGCTGGTGATGCGGGCCGAGCGCGAAGGCAGCGGTGTGCAGGGTCTATGTGCGCGCTTGTTTAAGGACTATCCTTTTGGCCTGCAACTGGTGGCGCGCACCACCGGACAAAAAGTCTTTCATTTGAACCGTGCGGCGGTGGAGCAGCCGGATCAGTACCTGAGCGATCTGGTCGTTACTTCCTACCGCCGGCCCGGAGCTCCCGAACCGCAGCCTTTCGCTTCTGACAACCATGGGTCGTAATCGCAGTGCTGCCATGTTGATCGGGGTGCTGGTCTGCATACCACTGCTGGTGCTGTATCGCGCCGGGTGGTTTCCAAGCGCCGCGATCTGGCTGCGCGACATGGTGCTGCCACGCTTTGTGGTTTTGCCTCCGGAAGGGCTGCGATTGAATTTGCCGTTGCAATACGCGTACTACACGGCGGCGGCTTTTAGCAGCGCCTGGGTCTGCATCGAACTGTTCACCCTTTGGCGGAAGATCGCGTATCTGCTGGGCATGGTGTTTCTGACCTGTTCGTTCACCGTGGTGATGGCGTGGATGGGGACCGCTTTCGAGCCGTACTCCGGCATCCTGGCGGCGCTCACGGCCGGGACCGCGGGGCTGCTGATCAGCAGCGGCACGCGCGGTTATCGGCGCCACATGCTGAGGCGATTTTTTGTCGGCCGGTTGTGGGCCAGGAGCTTTGACGACCTGGCCGCACAGAACCGAATCGAGAAGCTCACGGAACGCCGAGAGATCACGGTATTGACATGCCGCATGGCGAATCATCTGGAACTCTCCGAAGAGAGCGAGGCCAGGGCCTTCGAGGCCTTCACGGCGCATTTCGAGCACGAGATTTCGGACTTTCTGGTGGCGCGAGGCGGCTATCTCGACACCTGCACCGCCCAGCGGATTCGTGTCCTCTTCGGCTATCCTTTGGCGGATGAGCATCATGCGCTGCATGCGGCCCAGGTGCTGCTGCAACTGCGCGACTATTGGCCGACCTTGCAGAGAGAAATGCAGACGCGCTGGTTATGGAAGCCGCGCTTTGGCGCCGCCTTGAGCACGGGCACGGCAGCCTGCGGCCTCTTTGGCCATCGCGAGTTTCAGAGCTTCAGCGCGGTGGGTGAGGCGGTGGACTTGAGCGACCGATTGTGCGGATTGAATGCCATCTACGGCACCCAGATCCTGCTCAGCGCCCGCACCTATGCGCTGGTCAAAGACAATGTCGAAGTCCGGCCGATGGAAATGGTGGTGACGCCGCGCCTGAAACAGGTCAGCGAGGTCTATGAACTCCTGGGCGTTCGAGGAGATTTGGATGAAAGTGAAATCCGCGCCCGAGATGCCTTCTGGCAGGGAATTCTCCAACTTCGCAAGGGGGACCGCGCGCTGGCACAGGAAAGCTTTGAGCAAGCGAAGATCGATGGCCGCGATGACGCGCCGCTGCGTTACTTTTTGGAGCGCGTCAGCGAGACGAAGAAGGATAAGCCCGCGGACGCCATCACCGCGCCACCCAAACACGCGCGGCCGCTCAATGCGGTGTAGCAGCCCGCCGCGATGTGTTAAGATGCCGGGTCATGGCTTCGATTGATTATCCGCCCTCGCTGCAGCGCTTGATCGCGCAATTGAAGGCTTTGCCGGGTCTGGGACCGCGCAGCGCGGAGCGGCTTTCACTGTGGCTCATGCAATCCGGCAGCGGCCGGGTGGAGCCGATGATCGAGGCCTTGAGGGATCTGGTGGAACGCGTACAGGCTTGCGAGCAGTGCGGCTTTTTCATCGAACGCGGCAAGGAATGCACGCTGTGCCATAACCCGAAGCGCAACCAGCGCCTCATCTGCGTGGTGGAGCAGGCGGCGGACGTCTTGCGGCTGGAACGCTCCGGCGCCTACTCGGGATTGTATCATGTGCTCGGCGGCAAACTTTCGCCACTCGACAACATCACTCCGGAAGATTTGCGCATTGAACTGCTGCTGCAACGAGTGCGCGACCAGCAGGCGGAGGAGGTGATCCTGGCGGTAGGCTCGGATGTGGAAGGCGAGGCCACAGCCAGTTATATTGGCGATCTGTTGCATGGCACGGGCGTGGCGGTATCGCGCCTGGCCCAGGGGATGCCGGCGGGCGGTGGCCTGGACCATGTGGATGAGCTGACGCTGTATCAGGCCCTGCACGGCCGGCGGCGTGTCTGACGCTCCGGCACTGTTTCTGCAAAAGCTGCGCAACTCTCGCCAGAGAGGCAGGTTTACATGCCTGCAATCCCCAACCCACTACCCACCCATCTATGAAACCGAGACATGCAATCATTTCCGGCCTCTGCCTGCTCACTCTGAGCATCGTGGTCGCCGTCGCACAAGAGGGCGAACGAAAAAAAGGCCCGCCTCCTGGCGGCGAGGGCGGCGGCACAAACCGCATGGCTGAATACCTGAAGCGCGCGGATGCCAACGGCGATGGCAAGATCAGCAAGGAAGAATTCGTCACCATGTCCAAAACTGAGGCCGAGACACGATTCTCCCAGGTCGACGGCAACAGTGACGGCTTTGTCGATATGGCGGAAATCGCCAGTGTCAGTGAGCGCATGCGCGAAGGCGGCAATCGCAGGCCGGGAGCCGGTGGTAGCGAAGGCGGCTTCCGCCGTCCGCCAGAAGGCGGCTCCCCTGGAGCTGAAGGCCGTCCTCAAGGAGATCGTCCGCAGGGCGAACGCCCGCAAGGTGGTCCGCCCGGCGGCCCCGGTGGACCTCAGGGCCCTGGCCTTGATGAAATCTACTCCCGCATGGACAAGAACACCGACGGCAGCGTCGACAAGGAAGAGTATGCCGAATTCTCCAAGCAGGAAATCGATCAGCGCTTTACCCGGATGGATGAAAATGCCGACGGCAAAGTCTCCAAGGAAGAAATGAAGGGCGCCATGGAACGCATGCGCAGCTTCATGCGTGGCGGTCAGGGTAGTCCTGGCGGCCCCGGCGCTGGCAGGCCCGGCGGCGAAGGCCGGCCCGGTGGTGAAGGCGGCTTCCGCCGTCCCCCAGGCGGCGAAGGTGGTGAGCGTCCGCGCCCCGAAGGCGACCGGCCGCGTCCCGAAGGCGATGCGCCCAAGAAAGACGCAGCTTAAGTTAGGC
>JAXMIV010000557.1:0-2515 GCA_034377045.1 Prosthecobacter sp.
GGATCAATGCGCCCTTCAGGAACGTCGTCGCCTATCCTTTCCAGGGCGAAGGCGACTATCGGATCGTTGCCTTTCAGGGCAGCACGGAGATCGGCATCAGTTCCGGCGTTAACACGTTCACGGTGGGCCATGCTTGGAACCTGCCCGATACTTTCACCAAGCTCGACTACGGCCTGTATTGGTTCAAGGATGTAAAGAACGGCATGCGCGGCCGCGGCTCCTTGCAGCACGACGAGTACTTCGATCCCAGCAAGCCGACGGTCATCTATGTGCATGGCTGGCAGCAGGACGAAGTGGGAAGAAGGCGGCGGGAAAGCTGGCTGCGCCAGGATCCTCTGAACGACGCCATCACTCATGACATGTGCAAAATCTGGAAGCGCCAGGGCTACAACGTGGGCATGTTCAACTGGAACCAATTTGCCGATGGCGAACTCTTGACCTCACAGGCCAACATCTATTACATCGCCACCGAGAGTGGCCTGCCCGCCGGTCACTCGATGATCTATGCGAGGCTGGATTCAAATGGCAAGAGCGGACGCCATATTTTTGCGACCGGGACTGGCGGAGCCATTGAGGGCAAAACGGTGTGTGATCTGTTCGCCGCTGAACTGTCCCGTTGCATGCAAGGTTATGTGCCGGGTCCGAACAAAGAGTTTCGCATGATCGGCCACTCCCTCGGCACTCAAGTCGTGGGCCGTACCTGCGACGCCATCCGCAACAACCCTGGCTGGGGTATTCCGCTGCCTACGCGCATTTCGCTGCTGGAGATTGCGCAGATCAACGGTCTTGATCCCACGGGGCTTAACATCCCCGAATTGCAAAGGGGTTACATCAGCGGCCTTGCCGGCGCGCAGGTGGCCATCGATTGTTATCAGAGCACGGATCTCCAGAGCTTGTTGGGGGTGAACCTGGCCTGGGTGGGACCCATTCATGACATGTCCGCCTATTGCCGCTGGAGACCGGACTACATCAAGCCACTAAGCGTGGGCCTCCATGTCTTCGCCAAGTCGCACAACGAGATGGTGCGCTGGTACATGCAATCGTTCGACTATTACGAAAGCCAGTTCAAGGCATTCACCTATTTGCCACTCTCCCCCATCCCGTACGAGTCCGTCGGCTACTCCCTGTCCGCCACCACCACCAACACGCGTGGGCGCACCCTGATGAGTGGAAATTACTGGTACGAGCAGACTGTCGGCAAAGATACCTCGACGATGCTCGATGACGTGTTTGAGAGAAAGAATTGACTGTCTCGCGGTCTTTTGATAAGAGAATCTCACATCGGAAACTGCCGACCTGGAGCAGAGATCGAGTTTCGCCTAACACAATTCATGGCGAAATCTCGAACGGAGCGGGTGAAGGTCCAGTCGGCGCTGTCGGGGACGGTGGATTGCCGGGGCTACCTCGGCGCGGGCTTCTGCCAGGGGACGGCTCCGCCGCGCTGGATATGCTGGCGCAAGGCTGCCGAGAGTTCACGGGTCTTTGCCTTCTCCTTGGTGGCGAGGTTGGTCGTCTCCTGAGGATCGCGTTGGAGGTTGTAGAGCTCGAGCGGTGCGAACGGGCTGTCGAGCACCAGCTTCCAATCGCCACGCATCAATGCTTCGATGGTCTTGCCGTTGTAGGGTTCGCCGCCTTCGCGGCGAACGAAGTAGAGATCGCGTTTGGCAATCGCTTGCGGCTGTCCGAGGAGGGCGGGCAGAAAGCTGACGCCGTCGATGTTCGCCGGCGGCTTCACGCCGGCCACCTCGCAACTGGTGGCAAAGATGTCCATCGTCACAGCAATGTCTTTGGTTAGGCTGCCCGGCTCAATCTTGCCCGGCCAGCGCGCCACCGCGGGGACGCGCACGCCACCCTCATGCATGTGGCCTTTGCCGCTGCGCCACGGGCCGTTGTTCGCGGAGAACTGCAGGGGGCCGCCGTTATCGGAGGTGAAGATGACGAGCGTATTGTTGGTGAGTTTCCGCTGATCGAGCGTGTCGAGCACCCTGCCAATGCCGGAGTCGAGATGCTCGATCAGCGCGACAAGTTTGGCGCGATCCTCGCTGATCCCCGGCTCGCGTTGCTTGACCTTTGCCAACCATTCCTCCGGAGGCTGGATGGGATTGTGCGGGGCGTTGTAGGCGAGGTACAGAAGGAAGGGCGCGTGCTCCTTCGCGCGCTCCGTGAGGTAGTCGCAGGCCCAAGTGGAAAAGAGATCGGTGGCGTGTCCTTTGGGGTCAATCACTTCGCGATTGCGCCGCATGAAGTTCTGGCCGTGGCGCAGATGCGTCACATAGTCGTCCATCATGTCACCGAGAAAGCCGTGGAAGAGATCAAAGCCGCGTTCGGTGGGTGTGTTCGGCGAAGTGGTACCGAGGTGCCATTTGCCAATGATGGCACTGTGGTAGCCCGCGGGCTTGAGGGTCTGCGGCAGCAGCGTCGCCTCTTTGGAAAGGTACCCCCACGAGTCCCGCGGCATCTCTTCGCGAATCACGCCCGGCACGCCGACACGGTCCGGATAGCACCCGGTGAGCAG
>JAXMIV010000558.1:0-9746 GCA_034377045.1 Prosthecobacter sp.
ATAAACCGCATGTCATCGCCTGCCATCAATGTGACGATCGTGGACGCGCTGGGGTTTCAACAAACCTTCAGCGTCCGCCATCTGGAACTCGATTGTGGTTCCGGCTCCATCGACATCCGACCCGGCAAACCCGCTTTTTGCCGTGATTTCGATCAGGCTGCGTTGACCCTCGATGAGGACGCCAAGGTGACACTTCTCAAGCTCATTCACGGCACGGCCAGCCTGACAGGAGCCGCCGTCCATGTCATTTGCGAACGGGTTGAAACCGTAAAGCCCCAAGCACCCATTTCGCCAAAAGCGAATCCCTGTCCGGTTAAACCACCGGCAGCCACAACAAAGAAACAACAAACGAAACGAAACCTATGAAAACACTGATCAAGACATTCCTCCTTGTCGGCAGCCTTGGCGTTGCCGGTCTCATGACCTCCTGCCAGAGTTCGAGCTCCGCTCCCACCGGAGCCGTTGCCTGTCCGAAATGCAAAACCGTTTGGGTCACCAGTGGTGCCTCCGGCGGCCGTGGCAACCCCATCGCGCTGAAAGCAACCGGCGCCATGGATTGCCCTGACTGCCAGAACACCGCCACGGCGATGCTCAAAGGCCTGACCACCACCAGCCACACCTGCAAGAGCTGCGGCACCACGCTGGTTCACTGCCGTTAATCACGGTGATCTCTCCCGGTGGCCACGGTCACCGGGAGATCATCGGATCTCACCCAACCCAATTCCCAACCCATAAAGTCTTCCGCTTATGAAGACCTTAGCCCTGCTCGTTGTTACCGCCTCGATCCTGCTGAACGTCAGTTGCTCAACCAACTCCTCAGCACCCAATGGCGACTATACAATGTCGCCAAATCCCATCCAAAGCAAGACTGGCGTGGTCGTCAGACCCCGCTAACCACTCACTCGATGGTGCGCTGCCGGCCGGCTGGCCGGCAGCCACGATTCGACCTCGGCAAGATAAAGCGCCACAATAAGGCTGCTATCGGCTGTGGCGCTTTTTCCCCACGATCCTCATTCACCAGCGCCTGCGCGGTGCCGCGACGCTCATTGGTAGGGGATACGGCGGGGCCGCAGGCATGAAGGCAAGGGAATCATGGATGCCCCCACGCAGTTCATTCCTCTGCCCCCATTCCTCTGCCATGCCCGGTCGAGCGTGTGGATTGCCCCTGGCTTCGCCTCATCCATCCTTGTGGTTACCGGGACCTTTGCGGGCGTGGTTTTCTTCAAACCCGGACACCACCTTCGCCAGGGCGAGGGTGATAAGCACCAGGGAACAGAGAGACTCGCTGATCACCAGCAGCTTGCCACCAAAGGCAGCCGGGCTCATGTCTCCGTACCCCACCGTGAAGGCCGTGATGAAGCTGAAGTAGACGGCATCAAACGAGGAGTTCAGATTCGAGATCACACCCAGACCCCGATACAGGACCGCGAAGTCCAGGCAGATTTCCAGATAGTTCAACACCAGCAGCAGGTAGGAGCGCTTGTTGGAAATGGGCGCTTTGTAAACGTCCGACAGAAACAGCAGGCCGAGAACATAGAGAAGCGTTTCCACGCCAAAGTAGACCACCGCGATTTGGGAGAACAGGGAGTGTTCGACATGCGACCACAAGATGACCAGCGGCAGCGCCATTTTCCCCGTCACGAAAACCTCCAGCGCCAGCCTGCGGGAAAGCAGCCCGTGCCGGCCCGCCCAATGGCGAATGTAGATGCCGGGGAAGAGGTAGGCGGAGATGGCCAGAAACAGCCGGAACAGACGCTCAATCCCAAAGGTCGCCGCGGCGTCATTGTGCCAGATCGAGAGCACGTTCCGCCACTGATTCTCCAGCGCCGGCCTCACATAGCGGTGCGGGTCCTCCATCGGCCCAGCAAAAAGCAGTTTGATGAACTTCAGCAAGGGATGGTTCAGGGTTCGAGTGAGCAGGGGCCGGACCGCGCCATTTTTTGCGGAGCCTCAGGGTGGAGGGTGGCAGCCACCGCAATGAAAATAGTCCGGCCCAAGCCAGATGCAAGGCAGGCGAACGATCCCGGATCACGCAGCGCAAGAACCGCGCACGGTACAGCAATTGACGTGGGGCGTGGGGGGTGGCGGCGCAGCAGACTTGCCCGAACACCGGCATCGACGACGACCTATGAACGCTTACCTCACTCTCATCACCTTCACCCAGCAGGGGCTGCAGAACCTTCATGAGTCACCGCATCGGGCCGCAGCCTTCAAGGCGGCGGCCAAGAAAGCCGGCGTCAAAGTCACCAACATCTTCTGGACCCTGGGCGAATTCGACGGCGCGATCCTGTTCGAAGCCAAAAGCGATGCCGCCGCCACCGGACTGATGCTCTCCCTCTCAGGCCTCGGCAACGTCCACACCAAAACCATGCGCGCCTTCGACACCGGCGAGTTTTCCGACATCGTCGCCAAGGCGCCGAAGATGTGAGCAGGGCAAAAGGGCAAAGGAATGCCGAAAGTCGCCATGAAGATGGCGCCGGGCTGTAGGATGATGGTGGCGCAAGCCCGTGTGGCGTCGCCTTCACGGAGCACGGCTTCATGCGATGCCGCGACAGGTCCCGTGAAGAAAGAGGACCCAGTGGCGCGGAACACACTGCGCCACCCTACGACAGAAACGGCTGAGTCCTGGCAAGCAATTCCTGCTTTCCCGCCTTCCTCATTTTGCCGGTTTTGCAAAAGGATCGGACTAACCAACCTTTCCGCAAAAAAGTTGAATCCAAACTCGGAGCCGGCGGCGATTCGTCACAAGAACCAAGCTTGCCCCAACACCAACCCTGAAACCATTTATGTCCACTTACCTCGCCCTCCTCAATTTCACCCAGCAGGGACTCCAAAACATTCAGGAGTCACCAAATCGGGCCGCGGCCTTCAAAGCAGCGGCCAAGAAAGCCGGAGTCAAAGTCACCAACATCCTCTGGACACTTGGCGAATTCGACGGCGCCATCCTCTATGAAGCCAAAGATGACGCCGCCGCCACCGGGCTCATGTTATCCCTGTCGAGTCTCGGCAACGTCCACACCAAAACCCTGCGCGCCTTCACCGCCGCCGAGTTTTCCGACATCGTCGCCAAAGTGCCTAAGATGTGAGCAAATTCATTGCCGGGGTTGCGACGAAGCTGCCATCGGCAGATCTGTGTACGTTGTTCACGCTTTAGCGTGATGATCGAAACTTTCCACGCTGAAGCGTGAACAACGTACACAAACTCGCCCTTCAGTGCGCCGACTCGGCTTGTACATTTATGCGAAGCACTTCACTGACAGGACACTAGCGGCCTTTCGGGAAAAGGCGGGCGGTTCCGCGAGTGGCCGTTGAAAGAAGCACCTCACTGTGGCGCCGCACACACACCGCCCTACGGCAAGCATGCGCCTGAGTTCCCCAAAGAAATTCATTCCTCTGCCTCCATTCCTCTGCCATTCCCAAGCGCATCAACCGTCACGCAAAGACAACACTCACTCCCCCACGCACCACAGGTACTCCCGCCGTGAGGCGCTGGTTTTCGCGGCGCGGAGGTAGATGCGGTTGTCGCAAATGGCGCGCGTGCTGAAGGACTCATCGCCGAGCGTGTTTTGCGCGAGCAGGGTGAACTTTTCCGGCGTGGCCTCGAAGACCGAGGTGACGCCGCCTTTGCTGGTGACATAGACGCGCGAGTCGGCCATCACGGGCGAGCCATAGAACTCGCGATCCACCTTCTCCGACCACAACTCCTCGCCAGTGGCCGCCTTCCAGCAGACGGCCCGGCCTGCGTCGAGCACGGCAAAGAGGTGGCCGTTCTTCACCAGCATGGACGGCACATAGGTGCGCGTCGTGTTCTCCCACGCGATCTTGCCGGAGCCATCGGCCTCCATCGCCATGGTGTGGCTCTTCGGATAACCGCCGCCGACGAAAATGCGGCTGCCATCCGTCACCGCAGTGAAGACGGTTTCCTCGGTGCTGCCGTCGATGCTCCAAAGCTTCTTGCCCGTCAGCGGATCAAAGCTCTCCACCTTGTTGCAACCCGCGAGCACGGCCTGCGTCTTTCCCGCGGCAGTGATCACGGCGGGCGAGGCATAGTTCGCCACGGGCGGACGGTCCTGCTGCCACACGATCTCGCCGGTGAGCTTGTTGAGGCCCGACATCTTGCCACCACCACGATGATCCGCTGCCACGAGCACGAGGCTTTGATGCACAACCGGCGACGCGCCAAAGCCCTGATGCACCTGGAAGTCGCACACGCGCCGCTGCCAGAGCTGCTTCCCGGAGAAATCCAGCGCGGTGGTAAAGATGGCGCTGTCGTAAAGAAAGTTGACGAACAGCCGCTCCCCATCGCTCACCACATCGGACGAAGCTTGCGAGGAGTTGCGATGCCCTTTGGTGTTGAGATTCTCACGATGCACCACCGTTTCCCACAGCTTCTTTCCCGTGGCGCGATCAAAGCAGAGCACCAGTTGCTCCTCGGTCTCCATAGCCGCCGTCGCCAGATACACATGCTCGCCTACCACGGTCGGTGATCCATGCCCGCGTCCGCGCACCTCGGCCTTCCACAACACGTTTTCGCTCTCGCTCCATTTCACCGGCAGTTTTTGGCCGGCAGCCGCATGACCATCCATCGTCGGTCCACGCCAGGCGGGCCAGTCAGAGGCGAGAAGCGGAGTCGCGACAAGCGCGGCGGTGGCAAGAAGAAAAACAAAGGCTTTGGCGTTCATGGGCGCATTGATTACGCCATGAGGCGCAGGGTGCTGTCATGCGTTCCCATGCCTGAGAGCCAAGGAATGAGTGGCAAAGGAATGGCAAGCCCGATCATCCCGTGTGAGGTCGCCTTCACGGAACACAGCCAAAAAGCTACCGAGTTCCCCAAAGAAATTCATTCCTTTGCCATCCATTCCTTTGCCAGTCTCAGGGCTCGTGGCTCACGGCCAGGGGCAGACGCGCGCCCCGCCCACCGCTTACGGCAAGGGACCGTGCATGATCTTCAGGGTGTAGCCGGAGATCTCGAGAAGCTCGGCCTTGAAACTTCGGCTGAAGTACTTCCTCGGGTCCAGATCGAAAAACTCCACCGCGCTGGCGAGGGAAACCCGCTCTCCCGGTAGGAGCATGGCATCCTGTTCGGGCACGGTCACGACTTCAAAGTGCAATTCATCCTGATATGACATAGGTAATCTAATCGGCTTTGCGCGTGGAAACGGCTGTACGAAAAATAGGCACCCGTGGACTGCGGCAGGCAACTGGGCTTTCTATGAATTTTCCCGGCAAAAGCCCGTGATTTAGGCAGAAAGAAGAAAAGCAATAAGATCGCCGCATGAGGTACGTGGGGTCCCCCGCGCGCCGTCCCATGCCTGAGCCCAAGGAATGAGGGGCCGTAGGATGACCGTGGCGCAACCGAGCGGATGCGAGATCGACTGCCGCAGGCAGCCCGGAGGGTGCGGTCGGAGGACCGCATCAACGCCGGTCGTCCCCCTGCGGCGTCGCTTTCATGAAGCGCTACCTCATGCGATGCAGCGACACCTTCGGGGATGGGCGGGCGGTTCCGCGAAGAAGTCTCGTGAAAAAAGAATCCTCAGTGGCGCAGAACACACCGCGCCCTACGGCCCGAGAAGCATCCGCACTCTTCATCGAAACTCATTCCTTTGCCCCCATTCCTTTGCCATTTTCAAAGATGCATGGTGGCGCATTCACGCCGCCACCAAGACACAGGGCTTGATGCGCTTCAGCACCAACCGCATGCCAGCCTCCGCCACTTGGCGGTCATGGTGGGACTGAAGATTGAGCCAGACTTCGGCGGGCCAGTCAAAGTAGCGCGAGAGACGCAGGGCCGTATCTGCCGTGACCGCGCGCTTGCCTTTGACGATTTCATTGATCCGGCGCGGCGGCACCCCGATGTCCTTCGCCAGCCGGTATTCCGACAGTCCCAGCGGCACCAGAAAGTCCTCGCGCAGAACTTCACCAGGATGAATGGGGGCGTGCTTTTTCATGGCATCACATTCAAGCCTTCTAGACTAGCCTTCATTCCCCACGATCCTCATTCACCAGCGCCTGTGCGGTGCCGGCAGGAAGGACCTGCTCTCCAAAGATGGCGCGGCGGCGGGCGGCAAAATCGGGCCAGCGGACAGGTTCGGCGGCAGTGGCAGTCGCATCCAGGGCCACCCCTGCCAGGAGGTCTTCGCCGATCTGCTGGAGGGTGGCGACGCTCATCGGTGGAGGATACTGACCCGCGGTTCCGATGGCAAGCGACAAGTGGGATGCGCCAGGGTGTTCGGGTGCCGTGCTTTTCATGCATGAGGGGCAAAGGAATGAGGGGCAAAGGAATGCTGAGCTTGGCAATGAAGTCGGTGCAGGGCTGTAGGATGACCGTGGCGCAAGCTCAGTCGTCTCCCTGCGGCGCCGCCTTCACGAAGAGGGGATCGCCCGCTGAAGCCTCGACTCCAACTTCTGTGGCGGGGCTTTCCACGTTCTTTTTCTCCCAAAAGGCCGTGATTTGGAAAGAAAGAATGGATTTCGAGTACCGAAGAGGATGAGTGGAATTTTCTTTCTTTCCATTTGGCTGGGTTTTCGTGGAAAAAGAATGTGGAATGGCCGGAATGACACTAACGATTGAGGGTGAAGTAGCCGCCTGATTCGGTGAGGTGGGCAGCGAGTGGGCTTCCGGTCTGAAGCACTTTATAGAGGGCTGATGAACTGAACCCGGTGCGCTGTTCCAGAGCTTTGACGAGGTCTTTCTTGATCATGCGGGCATCACCCTCAAACACCGCCCGGAGGTCTTCGAGTTCAATCGTTCGCCGCTTCGCGACGCCCTCACTCTCCCAATCACCCCAATCGAAGTCGCGGCAGGGGTCGAAGAGGCCGTTGCGGCGGTGCCAGGCGGTGGGGGCGCCCATGTCGCCGTTGTTGTTTTTGGCGCAGGTGAAGATCACGCGGTCGTCATCGCCGGCGGGGGTGGCGGGTTCGAGGATGAAGGCGACGCGGGAGGAGCTGCCGATCATGTAGGAGCCGGAGAGTTCGCTGAGGAGGTCGCGCCCGCGTTTGCGGCTTTCGCCTCCGCCTTGTTTGCGCAGGTGGTGGACGACGACGATGGCGGGCTTGTCGGGGCCTTCGGGCAGGATTTCGAAAAGGGCATCGAGCACGGCGCGGTAGTCTTTGGCTTTGTCATCCATGGCGCAGCGGTTCCACGGGTCGATGGCGAGGACGCCGGGCGCGGTTTCGGCGACCCAATCGCGCAGTTGGGCGCGGAAGTCGGGTGAGTTGAAGGCGAGGCCGTAACGCGGTGGCGGGGTCAGGAAGAGCCAGCCGTCGAGGTCGTGGCCTTGCTGGGTGATGTCCTGAAGTTCGCGCTGCAGCCGCACTTCGCCATTTTCAGCCTGGAGGATGGCGGTCTTGAAGGGGGCATGGACGGGCAACCCCATCCACTCGGCGCCGTGACCCTGCTTGCCGGCGATGGCGAGGGACATGAGCAGGCGCGATTTGCCGCAACCCGCGACACCGCCGATGACGGTGAGATCGCCCCGCGTGAGGTGACAATCGCCGACGAGGATCGCATCCGGTGGCAGGCAGTAGGAGGCGAAGTAGGAGGGCGGCTGGAAGGTGAAGAACTCCGGCGGCACGGGCGGTGTGGCGGGGTTGGAAAGCGCCTGATCGGGAACGAAGGGTGTGATGAGGTTCATGGCAGGAGTGCGTCGAGTTGTGGCTGTTGTGTTGGTGTGGGTTGGATGCGTGCGGCGTCGTTGAGATCTTTGATGGGTGGGCCTTCGCTGCGGGCCAGGACTTCGAAGCTGAAGAGATCGACGTCACAGCCTGCGGCATGGAGTTGCGCGGCCCAAATCCTGGCACTGGTTAGGCCGCCGCCGTCGGCATCGGCATGCGGGTAGATGCGGACGCGGCGCTTGCTCAGGAGCTTGAGGGCCAGGGGATCAAGACGGTTGCCCGCGCCGCGACCGAGCATGGCGATCGGCAGGAGGTCGTACACATCCTTGGCTAGGCAGAAATGCAGGGCCGCGAGGTAATCGGGGCCGCCTTCCACCAGCATGATGGCGCGGACGTGCGGCAGGCGCTTGAGCACGGCCACACCCACAGGCCAGGCTTTACAACTGCCCTTCAGCGTATGTGCCTTGCGCTCGCCCAGGGTGCCGATGGGCGGGAAGGGTCTGCCATCGACCCGGCGGGCCTCGGCGATCTTGCGGGCGGCATCGGTGAGGATCCAGCAGGGGAAGCCACAGGAATCGCCTAACCAAAGGGTCTGCATGGACTGCGCCAGGGACACGGCTTCCGGCAGCAGGCGGCGGCTGTGGGCGATCGCGGCGATCTCCGCCGGCGTGCCCCGGTGCGTCCGCGGCAGGGTCAGGACTGCTTTGTCAGCCTTGGGTGTTCGCGTCAGCGGCAGAGGCAGGACAACACCCGCCATGGCGAGAAAGCGGCGCGTGGCCTCCTCCAGCGCGATGCCGCAGGCACGGGCGATGAAGTCGATCGCGTCCCCGCCATCGCCACTGGCGAAGTCTTTCCATCGGCGGCCCTGAGCGTAGAGGGAAAAGGACGGCGACGTGTCCGCGCGAAAAGGCGACCGGCAACTCGGCGCCGGTCTGCCGGGCAGTCCCAGGCGCTGCCACACTTCGGGAATCAGGAGCCGTTGCTTGAGGACGGGAAGGTCGTGCATGAGAGGCTGAATTGAAGGGAGGGAGCGGCCCTGCGGCCCATGCGCTCCATGAGGCGAATATGACCGCCTTTTGCGCAATCTATGGTTAGGCCTTATTAGGCCATGGAACGCCGGAAATCGAGCTTGACGATCGGCGGGAGAACTCGCTTTGAAGGGTGGGCGGCGCCCTTTTCGGGCCCGCTCCGGTCTGCTGGGACCGGATGAATTGGCGCAGGTCGCGGAGGTGATGCGCTGAAAGAAAGAACGGCCCGTTCCTAAAGGCCGAAATCCTGCCGGGAATCGTCACCCGGGCGAGTGGGAGGAGGATGGAATTTCATAACAAGCGGATCATAGTTCATTGGAACAGTTTTGCAAGTCAAAAGTGGAGATTTGGGGCGGAAAAAACCGTGCCGGTTCAGGTTGGGTCTGGAAATTCTAAAGGCCCGGGTTGCGTGGCGAGAAGAATGCCCTCATTCTCAGCCGTTAAAAACCTTCCAGGGCCGAATAATCTTGTGAATTATTGCAGTTTGTGGCTTTGCTGCTTGCTGATCTGCTTGTTATTTTATGACTTCCCCTTCCCTACTCGCATCTTTGACTGATGTGGGCGCAGCGTTAGAGGGTGCCTCGCCCTGGGTGGTGCTGGGTGGGGCGGTCCTCTTTTTCGTGGTGGTTTTTGTGGTGGCGGCCCTATTGGATCGGATAGAGCGATCTGCCGAACCAGACTGGGAAAAGTTTAAAGGGGAAAAGTAGACAATTAGTACGCCTACAAGAAAGTGAGCGGTATAGGTCATTTTGAATGCCCAGCGGAAAGTAAAAAACCGCCGCCAGCTTTGGCTTCTGCCGTGAGCACTCCGGCTGAAAATGCGGCCTTCTTTGGGAAAGTTAGGCATAGCCTCCAACCGGCGGAGGGTGGAGGAACCTATGTCTAGGAAACTAATGTTCCGGTGCTCGATGATAGCGAAAACGACTGCGGTGAGCATGTAAAAGACGCCGATAGCAAGGGAAGCTAAGGTACTCGTCTTTTCAGAGTTAAAGGCGGTGATGCCAGCCGCTACCGAGGCGGCAAGGATAATGATGTAGAAATTAAATACCTTGAGACGTTGCTCGCCAACGAAGAGAAAGTGCCTCAAAGCGAAGTCATAAAGAT
>JAXMIV010000559.1:0-5648 GCA_034377045.1 Prosthecobacter sp.
CCTCGTTTCCAGACGCTGTGATCGAGCCGTGGGCAATCAATGCGTAGACGGGGGGACCTGGTTCCTCCTTGAGGAGGTTAATGGCGAAATGCGCATGGCCGATTTTCTGCTTCTCGTGGTAGAGATGCAGTTGGTTGTTAAAAGTCCCCGCCTGCGAGAGGAATAGATCAAAAACCATGCGCGGCGGCACGCCTGCGAACCGGGAGCTGTCGGGAAAATAGGCGTCCCGGATGATGAGTCCGGTCATCACCGCCCAAAAAAGAACGATTGCCGCCGAAATGGATCGCCAAAGCATGCAGGCTTCAATTAAAGCCATTTTGCGGCTAAGGCAAAGATTCCCGCGCGAGCAAGACTCTGCGGTCGCCAACGTTCCTCCCGACCATGAAACATGCGCTTTGCCTGATTTTGAGTTTTCTCCTGCCGTGCTTTTCGGCGATCGCGGCCAAGCCCAACGTGTTTTTCATCATGGCGGATGACATGGGCTACTCGGATCTCGGCAGCTACGGCGGCGAGATCGCCACCCCAAATCTCGACGGTCTGGCAAAGAATGGCCTTCGATTCACCCAGTTTTACAACACCGCGCGCTGCTGGCCCTCCCGTGGCGCCATGCTCACGGGCTACTACGCGCAGCAAATTCGCCGTGACGGTTTGCCAGGCCTCGGCGGCGGCGGCAAAGGCGTGCGTCCGGAGTGGGCGCGGCTGCTGCCGGACTTTCTGAAACCAGCCGGCTACCGCAACTATCACAGTGGCAAGTGGCATGTCGATGGCCCTGTGCTCGCGGGGGGCTTTGACCGCTCCCTGGACATGCGCAATCAGGGCAACTATTTCTCCGCCAAAGGCAATTTCATCGATGACGTCGCCGTCACCCCGCCGGCGGATGAGTCCGGCTACTACGCCACCAAAGCCGTCGCCGACCATGCCGTCGAGTGCCTGAAGGATCATGCGCAAACCTTTGCCGACCGGCCCTTTTTCCACTACATCGCCTTCATCTCGCCGCACTTCCCTTTGCATGCGCTGCCGGAGGACATCGCGCGTTATCGGGATCGTTATCTCGCAGGCTGGGACAAATTGCGCGCGGAACGTTTCGCGCGGCAAAAGGAGTTGGGCATCACCGAAACGGAATTGTCCCCGCTGGAGCGTGATGTCGGGCCGCCGTATGCATTCCCAGATGCGATTGCCAAACTCGGACCGGGAGAAATCAACCGGCCTTTGCCATGGAGTGAACTGACCGAGGAACAAAGGCGCTTTCAAGCCACGAAAATGGCGATCCATGCCGCCATGGTGGACCGCATGGACCGCGAAATCGGCCGCGTGCTCGATCAACTCAAAGCCATGGGCGCTTATGAAAATACCATCATCTTCTTCGCTTCCGACAATGGCGCGAGCGCGGAAATCATGGTGCGCAATGGCGGTCATGATCCCCAGGCGCCTCCCGGCAGTGCGGCCAGTTATCTATGCCTCGGGCCCGGGTTCTCCAGTGCGGCGAATACCCCGCATCGCCGCCACAAGACCTGGGTGCATGAGGGAGGCATCAGCACGCCGCTGATCGTGCATTGGCCGCAGGGCATCTCCGCGCATGGCGAACTGCGCCACACACCCGCGCATCTCATCGATATCGTGCCGACCATTCTTGAAATCACCGGCACGAAAAAGCCGGAGCTTTGGAACGGCAACCGCATTCCCGCCGCGCCCGGTAAGAGCCTGGTGCAAGCCTTTGCCAAAGACGTCACCATTGATCGCGACAGCCTGTGGTGGCTGCATGACGACCACCGCGCTGTTCGAGTGGGTGACTGGAAGCTGGTCGCCGCCAAGGGTGATCCTTGGGAACTCTACAACGTCGGCAGTGACCGCGCCGAACAACACAACCTCGCCATGCAGTACCCGGAAAAGGTGAAGGAACTGGAACTGCGCTGGACCAGCCAGATGGAGGACATGAAGACGCTGCTTAGCAAAGAGCCGCCGGTCCCTGAGCAGACGCCCAAGAAGGGGCGCAAGAAGGCCAAGGCTAAGGCGGAGTAGTCACTTTGTTGAAAACTAAAAAGGCAGAACCTCATGGTGGTGCCTCATGAACGTAGCGCCCCAGCCCACACTTGGAAGAAATCACGCGAGCTTGGCGGGATGGCGTTCGTTGTAGAGAGCCATGAGACTTCTCGCGCTCGCTTTGCTGCTGCTCACCACCGGTCCGGTCCTGCGGGCAGCGGATCGTCCCAACGTCCTGTTCATTGCCATTGATGACCAAAATGACTGGATCGGCTGCCTGGGTGGCAATCCCCAGGTGAAGACTCCCAACATCGATGCGCTGGCGAAGCGGGGAACGTTGTTCACCAACGCCCACTGCCAGGCTCCTCTGTGCAATCCCTCCCGCAGCAGCCTGCTCACCGGCCTGCGGCCCAGCAGCACCGGCATCTATGGATTGGCTCCCGGCATCCGCGAGGTGGAGCAAACGAAGGCTCACGTGACGCTGCCGCAGACCTTTACGCAGGCGGGTTATCACACCTTCACCTGTGGGAAAATTTATCATGACGGCTCGATGCGGCCCACCGACAAGACGCGCGAGTTCAACACTTGGGCCATTACGCCGGGCAAAGGCCGGCCCAAGGAGACGATCGCGAAACTGCCGGAGCCGCGGCACCCCGCGATGGATTGGGGTCCATTCCCGGAAAAGGATGCCGATCATGGCGACTATCAAATCGCCATGGCAGCGGTGGGTGCTCTGGAACAGGCGCCGAAGGACCAGCCGTTCTTCATCGCCGCCGGCTTCCGCCTGCCGCATGTCCCCTGCTTCGCTCCACAGGCGTGGTTTGATCTCTATCCTGACGCCACGCTGCAAATGCCGCCAGTGAAAGAGGACGACCGCGACGATCTCCCGAAGTTCGCCGACTTCCTCCACTGGAAGCTGCCCGAGCCGCGCCTGAGTACGCTGCGCAAATACAACGAGTGGCGGCCACTGGTGCGCGCCTACCTGGCCACCATCAGTTTCATGGATGCCCAAGTCGGCAAGGTGATCGAGGCACTCGACAAGACGGGCCGCGCAGACAACACCATCATCGTCCTCTGGAGCGATCACGGCTGGCATCTGGGCGAAAAACTCATCTCCGGCAAAAATACGCTGTGGAACGAGAGCACTCGCGTGCCGCTCATCTTCGCCGGACCGGGGATCACGCAGAAGGCCGTATGCAATAGACCGGCAGAGTTGCTCGATATTTTCCCAACGTTGCTGGACTTGGCGCATATGCCGACGCGCGCGGACCTGGAAGGCCACAGCCTGCTGCCGCAACTCAAAGACGTGAACGCCGCACGCCCCTGGCCCGCGATCACCACGCACAACCAGGGTAATCACACCATCCGCACCGAAGATTGGCGTTACATTCGTTATGCCGACGGCAGCGAGGAGTTGTATGACGAAAAGGCGGATTTCAACGAATGGACCAACCTCGCCAAGGATCCCGCGCATGACGCGATCAAGAAGGACCTCGCCAAATGGCTGCCGAAGGTGGACAAGCCGCCGGTGCCTGGTAGCAAGTCCCGCATCCTCACCTTTGACCGCGCCACCGGCGAAGCCATCTGGGAAGATGCGCCCATCGACAAGACCGCCAAGCTGCCGGAACCGTAGTACGCGAAAGGCCATGCGGCAGGACCGACCTTGCCATCGGTCGCTGCATGGGCATCGTATCGACCTCGTATGGAACACGTTCGCCGCCTTCTTTTTGCCCTTGGGGTCTTCTTTGCCGCCACCCTGGTCTTCTCCTTGATGCGCCGGGGACAGGAAGGCTACGGCCTGCTGAATCTGCTGCACGGCGAATCCCCCGCGGCCAACAGCTTCACCACCAACGCGGCACCGAAGCTGAACATGGATGACGTAAAAACGCTGGCCGCGATCAGCGACGAATCGGCCAGGCTTTCCGCGGCGGTGCTGCCTTCCGTCGTCAGCGTCAACACCCGCACGTTGCGGCGGGGCGAGATGGCCTGGCATCCTTTCTTTGGCATCGTCAAAGGCCAGTCGCAGGTGGTTCCAGGACTCGGCTCCGGCGCCATCATCAGCAAGGAAGGCCACGTCATCACCAACTATCACGTGATCGCCAACGTCAACGAGGTCATCATCACCACCAACGACAACAAACAGTATCCCGCGCGGATTCTCGGCGCCAGTGTCGAACGCGACATCGCCCTGCTGAAGATTGAAGACAAACGTACCGACTTCCCCGCCTTGGCGTTTGGCAATTCCGACCTCGCGAAAGTCGGCCAGATGGTCTTCGCCGTCGGCAATCCCTTTGGCCTAACCGGAACCGTAACCCAGGGCATCCTCAGCGCCCGCGACCGGCACATCAGCGACGGCCTGCTCGACTATCTGCAGACCGACACCGTCATCAATCCCGGCAACTCCGGCGGACCGCTGATCAACATCCGCGGCGAAATCCTCGGCATCAACGTCGCCATCTACCGTGGCGATGAAAACGTGCGCGCCTGGCAGGGCATCGGCCTCGCCGTTCCATCGAACTCCGCCAAGAAAGTCGTCGACGCGATCCTGGCCCAATCCAAAGGCGGCCCCGCCCCCGCCACCCCCGGCATCGGCTACGTGGGCCTCGTCTTGAGCGACGAACCTGTGATCATCGACACCGGCCTGGGCGGCGCCGCGCGTTTCGGCGCCTTCGTCACCGCCCTCGATCCCAATTCCCCCGCCGTCCTCAGCGGCCTCGCCCCCGGCGATGTCGTCACCAGCCTCAACGGCATCAACTTCGACAAACCCGCCCGCCTCCTGGAAATGATCCGCGAACTCACCCCCGGAAGCATCGCCAAACTCACCATGATCCGCAACGGCCGCCAACAAGAACTCACCATCACCGTCGGCCGCCGCCCTGATCAACAGCAGTGAATCGAAAAGGGGTATGGGATCGCATCGCCATTGGCCACTTTCGGGCCAAAGCGCGCATCCCTCGCCCCGCTTGCGGGGAACCGGAGCGAAGCGGAGATAGACAGCCAAAAAGGCTGCCCGTAGGGTGAGCGTAGCGAATCAAAGGGTTAGGTGAGGGGTGGATCCTTCGGCTCAACACGGTTGCGTTATTCTCCCATACACATGAAACAGCGCGGGCGGTTGTAGCTCAACATTCCGATGTTGAGTCGCGTCTCAGTCCTCAGCAGCACCAGCTCAACACCGGAGCCGAAGTAATGCGCTGGCATTACCGTAAGGCGGCAACAGCATTCTTCCTTGAAGTGGGTTGCGGATAATTCCCGGAGAAACTGCCTTTGACTTGATCACGTACTTCAGATAGGCAAGGAGTATGGACGTTGCTTCCGGTATCAAGGCCAATCCGTCAAGGACGTTGATCGCGTTCGCTGGCTATTGGGGAAGCAAGCTGGGGGGCATCAACAGTTTCAACAGCGATTTTCTTTCGGCTTTAGGAGTGGCTTTCTACCGCGACATTCGAGTTACCTGCGTGGTGCTTGATGCCGATGCCAAGGACGTCGCAAAGGCCGCTAAAAACCATGTCGAAGTGCTCACACTGCAACGTGGCGAGCGCCGCGAGTTTGACCAAACGCTATTGCCATTCGCCATCGATATTCTTGAGAAAGCTGGCTGCCCTCTGGGGGCTGATACGATCTGGCTGGGGCATGACCGGATTACTGGTGCGATCGCAGTTAAGGCTGCG
>JAXMIV010000560.1:0-2615 GCA_034377045.1 Prosthecobacter sp.
GGCGGCCAGTTCCTGGTAGGAGCCGAAGGCTTGGGGGCTGCCGAAATCGGCGGCGAAGGCGGACATGATTTTGAGCTAATTGAGCTGGTGCAACCTCCGGAACCGGCGCCAGTCGAGCCGGCAGCAGCCCCTGCGCCTGAAGACGACACCTCCCAGGCCGACTTCGCGACGCAGATCGAAACTGGCCAGCGCTGGCCGGTGGCGGATCTGTCCCGGGAAAAGCTCCTGCTGAGCGAGACCCATCACCGGATCAAGAACCACCTTCAGATCATTTCCAGCCTCCTGAACCTGGAATCCAACACCGTCACCGACGGCGCGGCCCGCAATGCGCTGGTCTCCAGTCAGAATCGGGTGCGCTCGATCGCGGAGTTGCATCAGCATCTGTATCAGGTGGCGCTGGGCAACACGGAGAGCTTCGTCGAGTTTGCCGAAGGGCTGGTACAGAGGCTGCGTGATTGTTATGAGGTGAGTGCGGACCGGGTCGCCGTGCAACTCGACCTGCAAACAGGCTCCATCCAGCAGGAGTGGTTGATGCCCCTGGCGCTGACCCTAAACGAAACGCTGTCCAATTGCTTCGAACACGCCTTCCCGGACGGCCGGGCCGGAGCGGTGCGGGCGCGGTTGAGCTTCACCACGGATGGCGGCGAACTGGTCATTTCCGACGACGGAATCGGCCTGCCTGAAGGATTCCAATCCGGCGAAACCAACGGCTTGGGGTTGAAAATCCTCGCCGTTTTCGCCGAACAGATGCGTGGCCAGTTCCGGATCGGGCGGTCGGAATCCGGGGGAACCGAAATTCAATTGCGATTTCCTATAGCATTTATTGATAATTAGAGCTAGTAGTTGATTAAATAGTCAATGACTGGCTTCGACTGCATCAGAATTCTGATCGTCGAGAACGAAGGGTTGGTAGGCTGCGACATGGCCACCAGTCTCTCCGCTCTCGGCTATCGTGTCGTTGGCACCTGCACCAGCGGCGAGGAGGCCTTGCGGCTTTATGACGAGTTGCATCCCGATCTGGTGTTGATGGATGTGCATCTGGACGGCCCCAGCGACGGCATCGATACGGCGCGGAATTTGCAGAAGCGCGGCCCGGTCGCCATTGTTTACATCACCGCCTGCGCGGACCTGGAGACGGTCAACCGCGCCAAGGAAACGCATCCTCACGGTTATCTGCTCAAGCCTTTTAGCCAGGACGAGCTGCGCCTAACCGTCGAAGTCGCCGCGTCCCGCCATCGGGAAGACGCGGAGCGCCGGCGGCGTGAGCAAAGCTGCTTTGAAACCTTCCAGAGCCTCACTGACGGTGTGATCGCCGCGGATTTGGCGGGCGTCATCGTCTTCATGAATCCCGCCGCCGCGGGCATCACGGGGTGGAATCAGCAGAAGGCCGTGGGCCGGTCGCTGCATGAAGTCTTCCGCATCTACCACCCGAGTGGGGAGCCCGCGCAGGTGGAACTGACCACGCCGGGACAGCAGCCGGAGGAACGCACCGTCTGGCTGACCACCTCCCAGGGCGGCCGGGTGGCGGTGCAGGATCGCTCCGCGCCGCTGCGTGATCAGGCGGGACAGCTTACTGGGGTCGTGATTCTTTTCCGTGGCCTGTCCGTGCCGGTGGCCCAAAATCTAACTGCCGCCAAAACCGCCGCAGCCGCTGAGCGCGCCGCCCAAGCGCCGCTGGTGGATGTGGTCGAAAGCATCTCGGACCCGCTGATCGCCCTCGATGGCCGCTGGCGGCTGACCTATGCGAATGCCAGCGCCCAGCGGTTGTTTGAACGCAGCCCTGAAAAGCTGCTTGGTTCGCATTTCTGGGATCTGCTGCCCGCCGCGACGCGGGATGAGCACTACGAAGCGCTGGCGCATGCCATGCTGCACCGCGAAGCGGTAAACCGGGAACTGTACTTTGAGGAAAAGCAGGCCTGGTTGGAATTGCGCAGCTATCCCTTTGCGGAAGGTCTGCTGCTGCTGCTGCAAGACATCACCTCCCGCCGCGAGGAAGCGGAGCGCCGCAATCGCCTGGACCGCCTGGAATCGCTCGGCCTGCTGGCGCGCGGCTTCGCGCATGAGTTCAACAACCTGCTCACCGTGCTGCTCGGCAACCTTTCGCTCGCCGACTTGCGCCTGCGTTCAGCCATCCAGCTTCCCGAACTGCACACCGCGAAGCAGGCGACCTTGCAGGCGCAAAATCTTGTGCAGCAACTCCTCACCTTCGCCAGGGGTGGTGCACCGATCAAACGGCCCACGCAAATTGGTGAGCTGATCGAGCAGTTCTTCCTGCATCACAGCCGCGCGAATCACATCGAGTACCGGCTGGATGTCGCTTCCGGCATCCCCACGGTGGCCCTCGATCCCGGGCAGATCCGGCGCCTGCTGGGCAATCTGGTACGCAATGCTGAACAGGCTCAGCCAGAGGGTGGCCTCATCACCGTTCGTTGTTACGCCGCGGAACCGAGCGAAATGTTTCCCCATGAAATGGTAACCGACATTCCCAGCGAAGCGTCCGGCATTGTCATCGAGGTTCATGATCACGGCGTTGGCATCGGCACGGAAAACCTGCCTCATATCTTTGAGCCGTACTTCAGCACCCGCAAAGCTGACAATGCGACCGGACTTGGCCT
>JAXMIV010000561.1:0-4644 GCA_034377045.1 Prosthecobacter sp.
CGTCACCGGTGCGGTAGGTGCCGGCGCTGTGCCACGCCATGCGGATGAACAGAGGGCCATAGTGGCCGAAGTCCGCCGGCCACCAGTCCTGCGAGTCCGTCATCAGCGCCGCGAGATCTTGCTTCACCGCCGCCAGGTCGAGGCTCTTGAATTCTTCCGCGTAGTTGAAGTCCCCGCCCATGGGATTGGACTTCGCGGAATGCTGATGCAGCAGTTCGACCTTCAACTGGTTCGGCCACCAGTCGCGGTTGGTCGTGCCGCTGCTGGGAGCGTGATGGAATGGGCACTTGGCTTCGGTTGTCATAGGTGTTCTCTTTTGATGGGATAAAGGAAGCTGAACGATGGAGGATTCAGGGAGGCGTGCAAGGGCGGAGGTCGGAGACGATTGAATGGCTCAGAATTTGCCTTTTGTCCATTTTCGCCTGCCTCCGAGGGTGGGGTAAAGTGTCCGTCCCGCCATTGGACCCCGGCGACAGGATTCGCATCCAGACAATCAAACCCCTTCCCACAGCTTCACGTCATCAATCTGACAAGTGCCGAAGTCGAGGGCTTTGAAATCGATCTGATGCTGCCCGGTCATGTCGATGTTCGCGCTGTCGAAGCGGTGCTTCTTGCCATCGATCGTCAGCAGGATCGTGCCCTTCTTCAGCTCAATGGCGATGTCGTGCCACTGGTTGAGGGAAAAGAGCGGCTCTTCCACCGGCAGTATCTCGACCTTCTTCTTGATGGCGAGTGTCGTGGCCTTCTCGCCGAAGCTGATCGTGTGGATGTGATGACCGAGGTCGAGCAGAGGGAAGCCCTTCTTGTAGGCTTTGCCGTCGTAACGCAGGTGCATCGTGCAGACAAAACTCTCCGGCACCTTTTTGAGCCAGATAACCGGCATCAAACCAGCATGAGACGGGTCGTCACTCGCCTTCTTCTGGTCCTGAAATTCTTTCGACGACGGGCTGCCGCTCAGCACCCCGTCCTTGATCGCCCAGGTGGTGTTTTGCCGGACCTCCCAAAACTCGGTATTCAGCGGGCCGTCAAAGGTGTCCGCATAAATGAGCTTGGTGCTCTTGAACAATGCGGGCTGATAGTCAGGCGTGGCCGCGTGAAGGTCTGGCGTGAGCGAGAGCGCGAGCAATAAGAACGAAAGGCGGAGCAGGCGGGTAGGCAGGTTCATGGCAGCCTTGGGAACGTCGCTTCCGGCTATCTCTTGCGGCGCGTCCCTGCCGTTGCCGATGTGGCGGCGCATGCGTATGAGTGGCGTGTTTCCGCACCCAATGCCTTCAGCCTCCACCGTAATCGGCCCCCGCCCCCTCCCAGACATCTCCCTCGAGGAATTGGCCGCCTGGATGGAGAGCCAAGGCTACAAGCCCACGCATGCCCCGCGCGTGCTGCGGCAGTTGTATGAGGTGAACAGGGAAGGGGCTCGCACCAAAACGCGGATGCCGGCCGGTCTGCACGATCTCCTTCACGCCACCTTTCCCAAAGAAGCCGCCTCCCTCGCGCGCCGCCAAGTTTCCGAAGACGGCACCACCAAACTCCTGCTCCGTCTCGCCGACGGCCGCACCGTCGAATCCGTCCTCATGCCGGACTATCACCCCACACGGGCGGCGGGCTGCATTTCCAGCCAGGTAGGCTGCGCCATGGGCTGTGACTTCTGCGCCACCACCCAGACCGGCTTCGAGCGCAACCTCACCGCGGGCGAGATCGTGGAGCAGTTCATCCATCTGCGCCGCGAAGCGCGGTCGGCCGGGCGCACCCTGCGCACCATCGTCTTCATGGGCATGGGCGAGCCGATGCTGAACCTGCGCAACGTCCTCGCCGCCGTCCGCCGCATGGCCGATCCCACCCTGGGCGCCTTCGGCTGGCGCCAGATCACCATTTCCACCGTCGGCATTGTGCCCGGCATCGATCAACTCCGTGAGGCGGATCTGGGCGTGCATCTCGCCTTGTCTCTGCACGCGCCCGATGATGCCACCCGCGCCGACCTGCTGCCCATGGGCAAGCGCTTCGACGTGCAGGACGTCCTCGCCGCCGCCGATCGTTACCAGGCCGCCAGCGGCCGCATCACCACGATTCAATACTGTTTGTTAGACGGTGTGAATGACTCCCTCGCCCAAGCCCGCGACCTCGCTCGGCTTCTCCAGGGCCGCCGCATGCACGTGAACCTGCTGCGCTACAACCCCACCGGCCTAAGCCTGCGTGGCCGCAACTACGCTCCCAGCACCCTGGAGCAGACCGAAGCCTTCCTCACCGAACTCCGCGCCCACGGCACCGTCGCTCACCTCCGCCGCGCCCGCGGCCCCGACATCGATGCCGCCTGCGGTCAGCTCAGAAGGCGGGAAGCCAAAGAGGGGTTCACCCCGCCTTCAGCGTCTCATTAAAAAACGCCACCGTCCTCTCCCACGCCAGCTTCGCCGCCGCTTCATCATACCGCGGCGTCGTGTCATTGTGAAACCCGTGATTGGCCTTGGGATACGTGTGCGCTGCATACCGAACGCCCGCCTTCTTCAGCGCCGCCTCATACGCCGGCCAGCCTTCATTGACCTTGGTGTCCAACTCCGCGTTGTGAATCAGCAGTGCCGCCTTGATCTTCGGCACATCCTCCGTTGCTGGCTGACGTCCATAGAATGGTACCGCCGCGCGGATGACGTCCGGCAGCCTAACAGCAAGCGTATTCGCCATGCCGCCGCCATAGCAAAAGCCGACAACGCCTGCCTTGCCGTCGCATGCGGCGTGACCCGCCAGCCATTTCGCGGCGGCGATGAAGTCTTCGGCCATCTGGGCGGGATCGCGTTTCGCCTGCATCTCCCGGCCCTTGTCATCGCTGCCGGGGTAACCGCCGAGCGGGAACAGCGCATCCGGCGCAAACGCCACGAACCCCGCCACGGCCACGCGGCGGGCGACGTCCTCGATGTACGGATTCAGCCCCCGGTTCTCATGGATGACCAGCACACCCGGAAGTTTGCCGGCCGCCTTCGCGGGCTTCACCAGCAGGCCCCGCATCTTGCCCGCGCCCTGCGGCGAATCGTAGTCCGCATAGGCCGCCTCGATGCGCGCATCGTCCTTCCCCACCTGCTCGGCAAACGCGTAGTTCGGGCTCAGCATCTCCAGCAGTGCCGCCCCCGTCAGCCCTCCGGCCGCGAACCGCGACGCCCGCTCCATAAACCCCCGCCGGTCGATGCGTCCATGCGCGAAATCATCATACAGATTCAGCAGATCCTGATCGAAATCGGCGGCAGTTTTGCGTTTCATGGGTGGGATACTAGTGAATAACGGAAGGCGTGAGAAGTCTGGATGCATGCGCCCGAGCAAAGTAGTCAAGGGCTTCAGCCCGCCGGAGCGGAACGGCGGACAAACCGCATTCCACTGGCATTTCCCCCCATCATGCCCGAAGGCCTCCCATGTCGAATACATTCACCGAACTGGGCATCCGCGAGGACATGATCCGTGGCCTCGAGGAGCTTGGCATCCTCACGCCTACCGAAGTTCAGCAAAAAGTGATCCCGTTCCTGCTCAAGGACGGCGGCGATCTCGTCGCCCAGGCGCAGACGGGCACCGGCAAGACGGCTGCCTTTGGCCTGCCCTTGCTGACGAAGATGGACTCCAAAAATCGGGAGATCCAGGGTCTGGTCATTGCCCCCACGCGAGAGTTGGCAAAGCAGATCGGCAAACAGCTTTTCCGCTTCACCAAGTACACCGAAAAAATCTTCGTCGAGGTGCTCACCGGCGGCGACAACATCGAACGGCAGGAGGAGGCGCTGAAGAGGCCAACGCACATCGTCGTCGGCACGCCGGGGCGGATCATCGATCTGCTTTTGCGCCGCACCCTCTCGCTCGATTCCGTCCGGCATCTGGTGCTGGATGAAGCCGACGAGATGCTCAGCATGGGCTTCAGAGAGGAGCTGATGGAGATCCTCAAGGTCACCACGAAACGACGCAGCACCTGGTTATTCTCCGCGACCTTCCCCGAAGCGATCAACCAACTGATCAAGGGCTGCATGGCCCCCAATCCCCACACCATTCAGATCGACCAGGGTCATGTGGTGAACCGCGACATCGATCACCGTTTCGTCATCTGCAAGCCCGAAGACAAGACGCCGTTCATTGCCGACTTTCTAGTTAGGCAAAAAGAAGGGCGCGGCCTGATCTTCTGCCGCACCAAAGCGGATGCCAATACGCTTTGCAAAGAATTGGTTGCCCTCGGTTTGCCCGTCGATGTGTTGCAGGGAGATCTCATGCAAAAGGAGCGCGACAAGGTGATGCGCGCCTTTAAAAAACAACGCGTCCAATTCGTTGTCGCCACCGATGTCGCTGCCCGCGGCATCGATGTCGCCGGCCTGTCCTTCGTCATCCATCACCAGCTTCCTGACCAGTTGGAATACTACACCCATCGCAGCGGCAGAACCGCCCGGGCCGGCAAAAAGGGCATGTCGCTCGCCCTGGTTCATCCCAAGGAAAAATGGAAGCTCCCGCAGCTTGAAGAAGCGCTGCGTGTCTCTTTCCGCGAGTATCGCTAATCGTTTCGTTGCCCGAACCAAGGCGCCGAGTAATTCATGTCTCATGTCTGACCCCGCTCCTTTCAAGCCCGTCCGTTGGCAGATCGGTATACGTTTGGCTGCGATAGGCCTCGCGGTGATCGCCTGGGTGCGCTGG
>JAXMIV010000562.1:0-5162 GCA_034377045.1 Prosthecobacter sp.
TTTTGGCTGATGCCATCGCGGCCGTGAATGATGGGGGGTGATCCGGATTTGAGGTTCAAATGAATCGAGAAACCGCGGTCGGCCGCTTCGAGTTCAAAGGTGTCCGGAGTGCCCATCCGGCAACTCCAGTCTTCATTCCAGACACGCTCGATGGAGGCGCCGGCAAGGCCGGGTCCGGCGCGATTCAGGCGATCCACGCAGAGATACTTGTCACCACCGATGTCACTCACCGCGAAGTGCGCCATCCAAACATCACGCAGCGCCCAGGGTGACGTTGACGCGGGCTGCGGCACGGCGCCGATGCGGAAGAAGGTCAGTTGATAGCCAAAACGATCGCCCTTCTCACTGCGCAGATTTCCCGTGAAGTACCACCACTCAATCTTGTGGCCGGGGTGTGAGCCATGATCGCGCGGGAAGGCATAGTCGTAGCCTGGCTTCGCCACAGCCCAGTCCTGCGCCGGGCATGACAGCAGCCAGGCAAGGAACAAAGCGTGAATGGCTATAGGTTTCATCACTTGTTAGGCGCGCAGACTCTGCCGGGTGATGCGCCAGGCCGGATATAGGCCGGCCAGCATGGTGCCGAAAAGCGTAAGGAGGGTCGAAGCTGCAAGGAACAGCCACGGCACATGCAATTGCATGCTCCAGCCGAAACTTTGGGGATTGATCACATGAATAAGGACGAGCGATAGGAGCATCCCGACCGCGATTCCCAAACCTTGGCCGACCAAACCGAGAAGGCCTGACTCAATAACGATCGTTCGCCGCACCTGGGCCGCATCCGCACCCGCGAGGCGGAGGAGGCGCATTTCCTTTTGGCGTTCCAGCACCAGGGTCAGCATCGTAGCGGCCACGCCGGCCATCGCCACGAACACGGCGATGATTTCAAGCGCCCAAGTGATGGCGAAGGTGCTGTCGAAGACCTTCAGCACCTCCGCGCGCAGACTCGCATTGGTAAAGATCATCAGCCGCGCCTTGCCTGACAGTGAGCGCAAGATCTCATCTCGCACCTGTTCGGCATCGGCGCCCGGTTTCAGGTAGATGGCCATGTGGGTCGGCTGACTCTCGCCGAAGTACTTGGCGAACAGACTTTGATCCATGGTCAGCGTGCCACGGTCATTGGAGTAGTCGTAGAAGATGGCGGCAATGCGGAACTCGTGCGGGCCATTCGGTGTATTCAACTGGATGCTGCTGCCCGCATTCACTTGAAAGCGCAACGCAAAACTTTCTGACGCCAGCAATTCACCGGCCGTCCGCGCCGCGCGCAAGGTGGCGGCGGAATCACCTCCTGATTTGAAGACCATGCGCCCGTGTTGAAGCATGACTTCAAAGTCGCCCGTGCTGAGCCTGATCTGGCGATCACGAAAGGGCAACTCCATCGATCGATGAGCCTCCACCGCCAACACCTGAGGATGGGTGTGCATGGCGGCGATGGTGGCCGGCGAAAGAGAGGGAGGATTGGCGCTGCGCGATAGCGCCGCGGGCCGCACATAAAGATCCGCTCCCAAAGTCTGATCCACCCAAAGAATGACCGTCTCGCGAAAACTGCCGACCATGACCGCAATGGCAATCGTGAGCGCGAGACTGACCGCCAGGGCCGCCACGGAAACCGAGAGCCGGCGATGGGAAGCACTGATTTGTGATGCCGCTAGACGACCTTCAATGCCAAGCTTGCCAAGCACCGAGCGCAACCGGTTGGCGGTCCAAATCAGTGTTCCGGGCACCACGAGTGTTGCAGCGACAATGGCACAAAACGCCGAGGCATAACCCCACAGCGGCAATCCCAGAAGGGGCGGCTGCATGGCGCACCACGAGCCAAGGATAAGGATGACCAAGAGTGCAAGCCTTCTCCAAAACGAAGCACGGCCGCGGCTTTCCACGGTGGCAGAACTTGTGGGTTCGATCTCCGCAATCGCTTCAACGGGAGAAATGTTCGCGGCTTCAAGCGCCGGCCTTGCCGCCGCCACGAGGGCCAATGGCAATGCGATGATAAAACCCGCGAACCAATGCAGAACCGTGAGTTCAGGAACCACGGCGGATTGCGCCACGTAAAGCGTCTCGACCGTGGTGGAAGTCAGGGCCACGGCCGCTGCGGCAAGCCCCTTGGCCAGGGGTACGCCAAGAACCGCGCCGATCATCGCCAGCACCACCGCCTCGCCAAGAAACAAACGGAGGATCTGCCCGCGCGTCACACCGAGGGTACGCAACATGCCGATTTCGGCACGCCGAGTCATGACGCTGACGGAGACGGTGTTGTAGATGAGGAACAAACCCACCACGAGGGCAATGCCGGAGAGCATGGTGAGGTTGAAGTGGAAAGCGGCCAGCATCTTTTCAACGGCCTCCGTGCGGCGCTGGGGCCGCTGTACCGTCCAGCCAGAGGGCAGTCTCTGTCGCAATCCTTGTTCGGCGGATTCGAGGGAGACGCCTTCATGCAAGCGAAGTTCCAGCCGATCGATCTTGCCGGTTCGGCCCAGAAGGTCTTGCGCGTATGCGATATCCATCACGGCAAGCGGCTGCGCTGATAGGGAGGCAGACGTACCTTCGCCCTCACCAATCACGGCCGCCACATGGCACTCTAGGGCACGGTCGCCAATAATCAGCCGCAGGCTCGATCCTTGGGTCAAGCCATGCCTGGCCGCAAAGCCATGGGTAAGGATCAGGGTGTTGGGAACGGCCAGCACGGACAGCAACTGCGTGCCCGCGGCTTCGCCTTCCTGACCTAACAAGGCGTAGTCACGCAAGGCCGGATCGCGCAGCGCGTCAATGCCAATGACCTTGAGCATTTCCGATCCGTGCGCGGTCTCGGCGAGCACTTCAGCCTCAATCACGGGCGTGGCAATGCCCCATTGGCGCAGCCAGGAGAGGCCAGGAATCTGGTTCTCGTCCAAACCCGCCGGGGGACAGGCAATCTCCAGGGAAGCCTTGCCGGAAACCGCATTGAGCGCGGAGGAGAAGCCGCGCAGCGAGGCGCTGTTGGCCAGTTGAATGCCAAGCATGACCGCGACTCCCAAGGCCACCCCCAAGATCGTGACCAGCGAGCGCAAACGCTGCGTGAGCAACGGGCGGAGGATGAGCCGAGAGAAAAGCATTCGGGCGATTTCAGGGCGAAATGATCAGGCCATCCTTCATGCGAATGATCTGCTGCGCGGCCGCGGCGACACTGGCGTCGTGAGTGGCCAGCAGGATGGCGATGCCAAGATCGCGGTGCAGTTCCTTCAAGAGCGTGAGCACCATCTCGCCATTGGTGCTGTCCAGGCTGCCGGTGGGTTCATCCGCAATCAGCAAACCGGGGCGATGAATCACCGCCCGCGCCAGGGCAGCGCGTTGCGCTTCGCCGCCGGAAATCTGCGCGGGGAAATGATTCAGCCGATGAGCAATGCCGACACGTTCCGCCAACCTCTCCGCCTCGGCAAAAGCCTGTGCCTCCGGTTTCCGCGCCAGCAGCAAAGGCATGGCGATGTTTTCGCGAACGGTCAGGGTGGGCAGCAGATTGAAGAACTGAAAGACGAAACCGATGTGTTCGCGCCGCAATTTGGTGAGGTCGGTGTCATTGAGCGTGGCGATGTCACGCCCGTGAAGACGCAGGCTGCCGGAGTCCGCGCGATCCATGGCGCCGCAAAGCTGCAGCAGGGTCGATTTGCCGCAGCCCGAAGGTCCCATGATGGCGATGAAGGCGCCTTTGGCCACAGACAGGGACACGCCGCGCAACGCCTGCACCGGAGCTTCGGCAACGGCATAGGAGCGATGCAGATCGGTGGCTTGGAGAATGACGTCGGACATGAGTCAGAGCATCTTCTGCATCCACACCACGTCGAGCCAACGGCCGTGTTTGTAGCCCACTTCCTTGAGATGGGAGACTTTGACAAAGCCGAGCCGTTCATGCAGGGCGATGCTGGACAATTGCTCCGTGTCAGCACCGCCAAGGACGGTGTGGTGGCCGATCTCCACGGCCAGCCGCAACAGTTCGGTCAGCAAGGCTTTGCCAAGGCCGCGACCCCGGCAGTCATGGCGCAGGTAGATGGAATCTTCGACACTGTTTTCATAAGCCTGGCGCGGATGAAAGCGACTCAACGACCCCCAGCCAATCACTTCGCCACTTTCCTCCGCGACTATGACAGGATGTTTCGGGCCATGCGCCGCGAACCACTCCGCGCGCTCCGCCTCGGTGCTCGGCACCGTCTGGTAGGTACAGGTGCTGTGCAAGACGTAGTGATTGTAGATGGCATTGATCGCCGGCAGATCAGCGACGGTGGCTGGGCGGATCGTGGGCATGGTATTAGATGGCAGCAGTTTGAATTGGCCGAAGGAATTCGTCTCTATAGATCAGACAATAAACCAAAAAGAAGAGACCGAATGGCGTGCAAAGGAGACCATAAGTCAGGAGGAACCAAAAGATCCACGGCTCTCGGTAGTGATAGGTCGTGATGGAGATGGTGAGAAAGATGCAGCCAACCAATCCCGCGGCAACGCCCCCCGCTGTTGAATACAACACCACACCTATCGCGCCACTCAACCTCGCGGGATCAGCGGCGGTTGAGGCCCCCAGCACTTCGAAGGCGTGCATCATGCCCCAGACCGTGAATGCCACACCCACGACCTGAGCGACCTGCATCCACACGCCTATCCTCGCCAACAAGGCGCCCTTATTGGATGAGGCATTCATTGACCTTGTTAGAGATCAAGCTTGGTCCACTTCGCATTGGCATGACCGGAAGCCACGACGGCCTCAATGAAGGCCATGCCGCGAATGCCATCGTCGATTTTGGGATAGTCGTTTTCGATGTCGGTGGGCTTGCGGTTTTCCAGACGGGCGCGGATGGCGTTGGCGAAGTTCTTGTAGATGTTCGCGAAGGCTTCCAGATAACCCTCTGGATGCGCGGGCGGTGTGCGGCCGGCGGCGGCGGCATTGGCGCCGAGGTAGCCGTTGGCGGTGCGGTACACCTGCATCGGTTGATCGGGCCATTTGACCAGCATCGTGTTGGGTTCCCGTTGGTGCCATTCGAGGCCACCCTTTTCACCGTAGACGCGGATGTTGAGGTTGTTCTCTTCACCGACGCTGATCTGGGAGCAATGCAGGACGCCTTTGGCGCCGTTGTCGAAGCGCAGCAGGATGTTGGCATCGTCGTCAAGCTGACGCCCTTCGACAAAGGTGGTTAGGTCGG
>JAXMIV010000563.1:0-3294 GCA_034377045.1 Prosthecobacter sp.
GCGTGGAAGCGGTGAGTGTGCGGTGGATTTAACGATTCAACAGCTTAACGCTTCATCGTTTCCCCCCCTGCTGAATCCACAGCGCCATGCCGCAGACGCGCACGAGGCCGGAAAGACCAGTGCGTTCGGTGAGAGGACTTAGCAGATTGGACATCTCCATTTTTCGCGCATCCGACCAGTGCGGGGCGCGCTCCAGGAATTCCACCAGCGCCGCCTGCTCGGCGCGGGAGAGAGCCATGGCTGGGGCTACGGGCTCGGCATTCACCTTGAGCGCCGCGGGAGGGCGCGCGGCTGGTTCCGCATAGACGACGACCGTATCCGCCACCAGATCGCCCAGCCGCTGAAAGCGCCGGTTGAAAAGGCAGCAGACAAACCCAAAGAGGTACGCTGCCGGCATGAAATCCACCACGCGCAGCAGGTTGCGGATGATGGACTGGGGCAGGCGCACGGGCCCACCCGACACACTGGCGACCTTCAGACCCATGGCGCGCTGGCCGGGAGTCGCCGCTCTTTTGCCCATCTCAAAGAAGACGTTGTAGAACCAATTGAGCAGAAAGGCCAGGAGCAGGATGATTCCTCCGGTGATCTGGCCGCCAACGGTGCCGCCGACCAAAGATACGGCGACGCTGATGCCCAGCATGAGGCAGATGTAGAGCAGCAGATCCAGCAGCCATGCCGCGCTGCGCACCGCCGGGCCCGCGACACGCAGATGAATCTCAACGCCATCAGCGAGTTCAACGGCCTGGAGAGTGTCTGCGGTTTGAGCTGCCATTCGTGCTAGGCCTGCACTGAAGCGGTGCAGATTGCTTTTGACAATCAGAGAGTGCGTTCCTTAGGGTGGTCGGCGCGGAAAATGATCGATTTTCCTGTCTTTTGATTATGGAAAGCAATCCTTACGCAACTCCGTCTGCCGAGCTACTGGGCTCCAGGCATCAGACCATGGTGGAAGTGATTTCCGATGGCACGATGAAGCAACTCAAAGTCACGAGGCCTTGGGTGCGGTTTCTTGGTGTCATTCTGTTGATTGGCGCCGGTCTGATCCTGGCAGGGGGATTGCTGCTGGGCGTACTTTTGTTCATCAATAGTACGCAAGGTTCCCCAGATCAAACTAAGGCCCATGTATTTGGTTACAGTCTTGGCGTAATGGGAGTATTTTCTGTTGCAAGCCTCTGCTACCTCTATCCGGGCATTAAACTCAACAGATATGCCACCCGGATTGATTCCTTTCTGGACAAGCCAACATATTCCCATCTCGAGGCGGCACTTAATGAGCAGCGGGTATTGTGGAGATTCATCGCGATTATCAGCTGGATTGGTTTTTTTTGGCTGCTGCTCCTTCCCTTGATGGTCAAGGTGGGGCCCCCTCCTTGATTCACTTCCGGAGAGATTGGTTTTGACAATCAGGGAGTGCGTTCCTTAGCTTCCTTCCGAGTGGATAATCTCCGCTTGATCTCAACCCAGCACTCCCATGGAAAGCAATCCTTACTCCTCACCTTCCGCAAATCTCTTCGGCTCGACCGGCAGCACACTTTCGGAAGCGGTCTCGCAGGGCACGATCAGCCAGCTTCAAGGGACAAAACCCTGGGTGCGATTTATGGCCGTCCTGCTCTTCCTTGGAGGCATCATGATGGTGGGGCTTGGTTTGATCATGGGAGTGGCGACCGGCATGGGTGGAATGGCTCTTCCACAGGGGCAGGCCGGGAACCCTTTCGGCGGAGCTAGCATGGTCGTGATTGGCGTGGTCTATTCACTCATGGGCCTTCTGTACCTTTATCCGGCGGTGAAGCTGTGGAAGTACGGCACAAAGATCGGCGATCTGATCAAAAGCAGGAGCGTGGCGGATTTGGAAGCCGCGCTCAATGAGCAGCGGATCGTCTGGAAGTTCTGGGGCGTCATGACGATCATCATCTTCGTTCTCGCATTCGCCGGGGCCATCGTTGGTGCGATCGTTGGGGTCATGGCTGCAGGTGCCATGAAAGCCTAAGAGGGGGATAAACCTCAATTCGGCTTCGGTCCCGGAGACGGGATTTCTATTTACACGCCGTTATAATTACCATAAATTAAGGGTAGACCTCCTACCCTCTGTATGACTTGCAAGCATCGCATCGTTTCCAGCCTCTTTTTGCTGGGCATCACGGGCGCCATTTGTCTGCCAGCCGCCGAATCAGGCGGCTCCGTCGCCCAATCGATTCGCGCGGTGATTGACGAGTACGAGAACAACGTGCGGGCCAATACGCGCAAGATCATCGATGCCAAGACGGAGGCGGAGAAGGACAAGTATCGGGCGACGGTGCCGACCGTGGCGCCTTATGCGACCAAAGTACTGAAGATCGTCCACGAGCATCCCGGTGATGCGGACACGGCACGCGGGGTTTCCTGGTTGGTGACGCAGGCTTCGGGATTTCCGGAGGGGCAGGAGGCCTTGAAGATGCTGGGCACCAGCCACACGGCGAGCGCGGGAATCGCTGAAGCCGTGAAGGCTCTGGAGTATCATCCACTGGCCACGGCGGAGCCGATCCTGCTCGCGGTGCGGGAGAAGAATCCGAATGCCAACGAAAAGGCCGCGGCGACCTATGCATTGGGGGTGCAGTACTTCCGCATGTACGAGTCCGCGTCCGCCTTGCAGGCCGAGTGCTGCGGCAATGGACCGGTGGCCGTCGCGCCGCCAACGGGTCTGCCCAAGCAGGCGGAGGAAGCTAAGGCGAAGGCGATGGATTATTTTCAGGAAGTGGTCGCCAACTATCCCGGCGCGGCCATTCAGGGATTTCCACTGGGTGACCAAGCCTCCCGGATGATGTTTGAGATGACAAACCTCGCCGTCGGATCGCAGGTGCCGGACATCGAGGGCAAGGATCTGGATGGCAATGCTTTCAAGTTGAGCGACTACCGCGGCAAACATGTGGTGTTGATGTTCTGGGGCGGTTGGTGCCACGCCTGTCATGGCGTGCTGCCGCTGATGAATCAATTAACCACCGACATGAAGGACAAGCCGGTGGCCGTTCTCGGCATCAACACGGACATCCCCGAAGAAGCCCGCCAGGCGTTTCAACAATATCACGTCAACTTTCGCAACTGGTCGGACGGCACTACCGGCGGCCCCATCACCACGCTCTTCAATCTGCGCAATTTCCCCACGATCTACCTCATTGATCCCAAAGGCATCATCGTGCTGAAGAACACCTCGATCGATGCGGTGCGGGAGAAGCTGAAATCGGTCAAATGAGGCTCACCCTGCCTTCGAAACCTCGATGAGGTAATCGTGGGCCCGCCGAGCGCGGTCGAGCACGGTCTGAA
>JAXMIV010000564.1:0-3768 GCA_034377045.1 Prosthecobacter sp.
GAGCACTTCGATCAGGATCGCGTGCCCAGCTTCATGATAGGCGGTGTTTTCCTTCTCCTTGTCGCTCAGGGCGAGGCTGCGGCGTTCGCGGCCCCAGCGCACCTTGTCACGCGCTTCTTCAAGTTCGGGAGTGCCGATCGACTTGAGGTTGCGGCGCGCGGCCAGGAGGGCGGCTTCGTTGATCAGGTTGGCCAGTTCGGCGCCGGAGAATCCGGGTGTGCCGCGCGCGATCTTGGAAAGGTCGGCGTTTTCAGCGAGCTTCACCTTCTTCGCATGCACGCGCAGAATTTCCTCGCGGCCCTTGACGTCCGGCAGACTCACCGTCACTTGGCGGTCGAAACGGCCGGGACGCAGCAGTGCGGGATCAAGCACGTCAGGCCGGTTGGTGGCGGCGATGATGATGATGCCTTCCTGCGTATCAAAGCCATCCATTTCCACCAGCAGCGCGTTCAGCGTCTGTTCGCGTTCGTCATGACCACCGCCCATGCCGTGCCCGCGATGGCGGCCGACGGCGTCGATTTCGTCAATGAAGATCAGGCACGGGGCGTTCTTTTTGCCCTGCTCAAACATGTCGCGAACACGGCTGGCGCCGACACCGACAAACATTTCCACGAAGTCGGAGCCGCTGATGCTGAAGAAGGGCACATCGGCCTCACCCGCGATCGCTTTCGCGAGCAGAGTCTTGCCGGTGCCAGGGGAACCGACCATGAGGACGCCCTTGGGGATCTTGCCGCCGAGGCGCTGGAACCTCTTCGGATCCTTGAGAAACTCGACGAGTTCCTGCACCTCATCTTTCGCTTCTTCCACACCAGCCACATCCTTGAAGGTGACCTTGTTGCGGTCCTGCGACAGCAGGCGGGCGCGGCTCTTGCCGAAGCTCATGGCGCCACGGCCGGCAGTCTTGATCTGCTGGCGCACCAGGAAATAAAGCAGCATGAGCAGGAGCAAGATCGGCACCAAGGAGACGAGCATCGTTCCCCACTGACCATTCTCGTATTTCGGGATCAGGACAAGTCCGTGGCTGCTGAGCAGTTTCTGCAACTCCTCCTTCTGATACTGGATGCTGACGGGAACCTCGAACAGGACCGAGTTCGGCGATCCGGCCGCCGTGACCGTGCGAACATCCAGAGGCTTGCCGGGTTCCGCGGGGGTAATGACGGAGGTGACCGTGCCGGGTGCGGGTGCTGCGGGCTTGACACTCCCAGCAAGCCCGGACTTGAAATAGTAACCTCTGATGGACTCCGCGGCGGTGGTGTCCTTCTGCACGAGCTCCAAGTTTTTAGTCTTATCAATGCGGTCTTCTTCGACCCAGCTCTTGAAATCCTTGAAAGTCAGATCGGGAGAACTGCCAGCGCCGCTTCTCACCACGAGAGCGGAACCAACCAGGAGGACGGCCATCGCCAGCAGCAAAAAACCCCGCCAGTTGAACTGGGGTTCCGGGTTGCGCCGACTGGGGCCTTCGTTTCGGGAAAATGGGTCGTCAGACATAAAAGGGGATTAGACGTGAACAAATACGATTCGCGAGCATACACCCCGCGCATTCTTTTGCAAAAAGCCTTTCGACCCCCAGTGCAGCGGTTTTACCGACCCTGGCGCTGGCGTACGGCCTCAAACAGGCAAACTCCGGTCGCGACGGAAACATTCAGGCATTCGACCCGGCCCGCCATCGGAATCCGCACCAAAAAGTCGCAATGTTCGCCGGTGAGCCGGCGCATCCCCTCGCCCTCGGCGCCGACGACGATGCCGGCGGGGCCCTTCAGATCCATGTCGTAGATGGATTGGGTGGCCTCATCCCCGGTGCCGACCAGCCAAATCCCCAGGTCTTTCAGCTTGTCCATCGCCCGGGCCAGGTTGGTGACGCGTACGAGGGGCACATTCTCCGCGCCGCCGCAGGACACGCGCATCACCGTTTCCGTGATCGGAGCCGATTTGTCCTTGGGCATCACCACGCAGGCCACGCCGGCCGCATCGGCCGTGCGCAGGCAGGCGCCAAGATTGTGCGGGTCCTGGATGCAGTCGAGCACGAGGACCAGCGGATTGGCCTTCCCTTCCAGCAGGGATGGCAAATCCCCCTCATCATAGACGCGCGGCGCGCCCGTGGGGTTCACGTGGCGGTTCTGCCGGGCAATGGGGGCGGGTTTGGGCATGGGCAGTGATGAAATACCCGCGCCCCGGTGGCAAGGGGTTTGTCAGGAGAGTGGCGGCTTGAGGATTCTGTGTCAGGATGCGGCATGGGGGCCAGATTGTCGCGACTCCGGACTTGGAAATCCTGGTTTATCCTGGGCGGATTGCTCACGGCTTCCCTGGTGATCCTGCTTTGGGGCAGCAATGCCTGGGTGAAAAGCACTGCCGCAGGGCGGTGCCACACGCAGCCGGAGACCGTGCCAGCGATGCCTGCGGCCCTTGTGCTGGGATGTTCTCCGAAGTTGCAGGGAGGTGGCATCAATCTCTTTTTCACCGCCCGTATTCAGGCGGCTGCGGCCCTCTTCAAGGCCCAAAAGGTGCGCGCCCTGATTGTCAGTGGGGACAACGGCCGCCACAATTATGATGAACCAACGGCCATGCAGGAGGCGCTGATCGCAGCCGGCATGCCTGGTGACCGAATTTATTGTGACTATGCGGGCTTCCGCACCCTGGATTCGGTGGTCCGGGCCTCGGCGATCTTTGGACAAAAGCGTTTCGTTGTGGTGTCCCAGCACTATCACAATGAACGCGCCCTCTTCCTGGCCCGGCAACACGGGCTGGAAGCAGTGGCCCTGGATGCCCGTGATGTGCCGCGCGCTATCGCCCTGCTGACTTATCTGCGAGAGTACCTGGCGCGGGTGCAGGCGGTGCTGGATGTGACGCTCCTCAACACCCAACCGAAGTTCTATGGCCCGCCCGTCTTGATGGCGCAGGAGCCTTAGCTGGGTTCACGGTTTCGGCGTGGAATCCAGTTTCTTCAAACTCTCTTCGATCCGGCGGCGAACCTTCTCGTCTTTGGGCTGCAGGTCGCGGGCTTTGATGAGGTTCTCGCGCGCCTTCTCCGGATCATTGAGCTTCAGGTAAACCAGCGCCAGATGCTCGACGATCTCGGCATCCTCGGGCTGCAATTCCTTGATTAACGAAATGGCACGCTGCAGTTCCTTGAGGGCATTGGGGTAATCGCCCTTCTTGAAATGCCACCAGCCGAGGCTGTCGATGTAGGCCGGGTTCTCCGGGTGCAGTTGGTTCGCCTTCTGAATCAGTTCGCCCGCCTTGTCCAAATACCGGTCCAGTTCCAGCCACATGTAGCCGAGGTAATTCATCGTGTTGGCGGCCTCTTCAAAGTCGTCCTTCGGCGTCAGGGTGATGGACTTTTCCAGGATCCGGCCGGCCTCGTCATGACGCCCCCCGCGCTCGAGGGTGATGCCGTATTGGTAATAAAACCGGTAATTGATCAGCTCCGATTGATTGGCTTCCGCCAGTTCCGCAGCCTCGGCGAACGACGCAATGGCTGGCTCCATGTGCTGCAACGACCGATGGGCCACCGCCGCCTGCACATGAAACATCGCTTGATCGGGAAACAGCTTCGCACTGCGCTGGCTGAGTTGGATGGCTTTTTCGTAAAGCTGGCTGCGCAGCAACAGTTCCCCGAGCGCCAGGTAGTCATCCGCATCGCCACCGCCAATCTGAATCGCCGCCTCCAGGTGCGGAACGGCCTTGGCATAGTCCTCACGCGCTTGATAGGCAGACGCCAGCAGCCGTTGCTGCTCGACATCCGTTGGCGCGTCCTTGACGATCTTTTGC